>JAKBCB010000425.1 GCA_021808185.1 Pseudomonadota bacterium | reverse complement strand
CATAAACTCCAAAATAAACGATCCGAAATTGGAAGGTTCCGTTGTACACAAAACGACCACATTACCAGAAATATGCAGCCTGGGTCGATCAGGATTTTCCAGAACAAAATGATTGGCGCCATCGATCCATCGAAGTGCAGTATCCTCATTGGGGAAAGGATCGGAATTACGAAGTTTCCGTAAGAATTGATCTGCATTCGGTCGATACAACTCATCATTAAAAAAGGAATTTTTGTTCAATATTGTCCTGTATCCGATAACCGCAGCCTGAGAGACCGCTGCCACGAAGCACGGAGGGTAAGTGTAAATGGCGGCCCCGAGTCCGTGGAATATCCCAATGCTGTCAGGGTCATCAATGAATTCTGGAGCATATCTTAGAAATTTGCGATCCTGTCCCGGAACTTCAAGCACTATGCCGGATTGGACGTTCGACGCGACGATATCATCCAGCCCGATGGGTGGCAGATTTGCTGGGTCTTCATAACGAAAAATCGGCAAACCCCGCGCCTCAGTTTGCTGGAAATCGTCACCCACCTACGGAGCTCCATATTCGTCCTTCAATAAAAATAACAATACGAGCCTATTGAGGGAAGGTCAATACAGATATTTTTTGTAACAAATTATCTATGCGAGATTGAGATAAATATCAGGTAAAATTATTTCGATGGTATATTCAAAATTACGCTCGTTTCTAATTCTGTCACGAAGAAATCGATTCGAACGAGCTGCCCAAGTCTGACGCAGATGTGCGCCCATGCGCGCCCCCTACCTCCCCGCCAAAAACCGCGAAAACGCCGCCAGCGTCGCATCCGAGACATGGTGCTCGATGCCCTCGGCATCCTGCTCCGCCGCCTCACGCGGGACGCCCACGGCCAGCAGCAGGTCCACCACCAGCCGGTGCCGCAACCGGACGCGGCCGGCCAGATGCTCGCCCGCCTCGGTCAGGAACACGCCGCGATAGGGACGGGCGGTCGCCAGGCCCTCGCGCTTGAGCCGGGCAATGGCCTTGATCGCGGTCGCGTGCGACACGCCGAGGCGGCGCGCGATGTCGGTCGGCCGCGCCTCGCCGCCGGTGGCCAGCAGGTCGGCGATCAGTTCGGCATAATCCTCCAGCAGCGCCGCCGATTGCGCCGTGCGCGCCTTGCCGAAGCGGCGCGCCTGGGTCGGCTCCTCGGGCAGTTCGATGGGGGCGGGCTCGGCCGTGGTCATGGGCGGTGTCGGTCCTCCGGCGGCGGCTCCGCGCCGCCGCCACGCGGGCGTACCGCCCACCGGCGCGCATTGCAACCGCCGAGGCGGCCAAACCGCTTGACGCCGCCGCGCGCCATCCCACATCCTCGGCAACCAAGTGTAGCCAAGGCTACATTTTCATGCCGGGGCTGAGCGGGGCGCGATAGCGGAACGGGATGGACGCATGAGCGGAACGGCGACACTGACGCAGCGCACGATCCTCGCCGGGCGGGACGTGCTGGCCGGAAAGCGGCGCGGCGTGCGCGGGGCGCTGCCGTTCGTCGGCCCCGCCGTGATCGCCTCCGTCGCCTATACCGACCCTGGCAATTTCGCCACCAACATCCAGGCCGGCGCGCAATACGGCTACGCGCTGCTTTGGGTGGTCGTGGTGGCGAACGCCATCGCCATGCTGTTCCAGGCGCTTTCCGCCAAGCTCGGCATCGCCACCGGCCGCAGCCTCGCCCAGCATTGCCGCGAGCGGCTGCCGCGCCCGGTGGTGCTGACCATGTGGGGGGTCAGCGAGGTCGCCGCGATGGCCACCGACCTCGCCGAGTTCCTCGGCGGCGGCATCGGCCTGTCGCTGCTGCTGCACATCCCGCTGCTGGCGGGCCTCGCGATCACGGCGGTTGCGACCTACGCCATGCTGCTGCTCGGCAATCGCGGGTTCCGGCCGCTGGAGATGCTGATCGGCGGCTTCGTCGGCCTCATCAGCCTGTGTTACGTCGTCGAGCTGCTGATCGCCCCGCCGGACTGGCGGGCGGCGGCGGTGGGGTCGGTCACGCCGCTGCTGCCGGATGCCGATGCCGTGGCGCTCGCCGTCGGCATCGTGGGTGCCACGGTGATGCCGCACGCGATCTACCTGCACTCGGCGCTCACCCAATCGCGCATGCCGGCGGCCGACGATGCCGAGCGCCGCCAGGTGGTGCGCTTCTCCAACCGCGAGGTGGTGGCGGCGCTCGGCCTCGCGGGGGTGGTGAACATGGCGATGGTGGCGATGGCGGCGGCCTCGTTCCACGCCGGCCACCCGGAGGTCGCCGAGATCGAGACCGCGTATCACACGCTCGGCCCGCTGCTCGGCGCGGGGGCGGCCTCGGTGTTCCTGGTCTCGCTGCTGGCCTCGGGGTTTTCGTCCTCGGTGGTGGGCACCATGGCCGGGCAGACCATCATGCAGGATTTCCTGCACTGGAAAACGCCGCTGTGGCTGCGCCGGGCAGTGACGATGCTGCCCGCCTTCGCCGTCGTGGCGCTCGGCGTGAACGCGACGCAGGCGCTGGTGGGCAGCCAGATCGTGCTTAGCCTCGCGCTGCCGGTGCCGATGGTGGCACTGCTGTGGCTGACCGGGCGGCGCGACGTGATGGGGCCGCTGGTCAACGGGCGGACAACGCAGGCGCTGGCCATCGCCATGGCGGGGCTGGTGCTGACGCTGAACGCCGTGCTGCTGGCGCAAACGGCAGGCGTGCCGGTGCCAGGGCTGGGGTGAGGGGCCAAAGGCCGGCCTTGCGGCGGCCGACCCGCATCGATAGCTTCCCTACAACAAGTGCGGGAGCGGAAGGATGCGGACGCCGTCCTATATCGCAGTTTTGGCGCTTGCCTCGCTCACGTTGGCCGCCCCGGCCCGTGCCAGCCTGATCGGCGCTAGCCTGGATGTGCAATTCAATTCGCCGGGCCTGACCGCCGACTACGGCAGCGTGATTCTCGGCGCGGTGCCGAGCGTGTTCGACACGCCATACGCCTACATCACCGTCTCGGCGACGCAGCTGACCATCGGCGTTCCGTCCTACGACACCGGCACGTTCAGTTTCCCGGCCGGCTCGTCGTTCACCGGCTTCATCTTCAGTTACGGCAACGGCGCCACTGTCACCGGCGACAGTTTCGACGCGACCAACGGGCTGGTGCCGACCGGGTTGCTGAACCTGTATCCGCTGATCGGCGTCAACCTCACCGGCGACGTCCTGCATTCGGGTGCGCCGATCGTGCTGGACGTCACCGGCACCTACACCGCGCCGCCCGCCGTGCCGGAACCGGCCAGTCTGGCGCTGCTGGCCCCGGCGCTGGCCTGCCTCGGTCTGGCGCGGCGCCGGGCGGTTCAGCCCTCGCGCAGCAGCCGCGCCGCCGCCGGCGCGAAATAGGTCAGCACACCCGCAGCACCCGCGCGTTTGAACGCCATCAGGCTTTCCATCATCGCGCGGTCGTGGTCGAGCCAGCCATTGCCGACGGCGGCCATGATCATCGCGTATTCGCCGGATACCTGATAGGCGAATGTCGGCACCCCGAAGCGGTCATGCACCCGCCGCACGATGTCCAGATAGGGCAGGCCGGGCTTGACCATCACCATGTCGGCCCCCTCCGCCAGGTCCATCGCCACCTCCCGCAGCGCCTCGTCGGAGTTGGCCGGGTCCATCTGGTAGGTCTTCTTGTCGCCCTTCAGCGCCCCGCCGGAGCCGAGCGCG
>JAKBCB010000424.1 GCA_021808185.1 Pseudomonadota bacterium | reverse complement strand
CAATTCGCCATTCTGCGAATACGTCGCCAACTCGCCGGACGGGCGCGCGGTGCTGCCGGTGTTCGGTCTGCTCTACACCGACGAGCCGGTGCCGGCGAACGGGCGGCTCGATGTGTCGGACGCGCCGGGCTTCGGCCTGACGCTCAATCCCGCAGCGCGGCTCAAGCGCTATTCGCCGGCATGAAACTCCTGCTCGTCCGTCATCCGCCGCCCGAGATCGCGGCCGGGCTGTGCTACGGCCGCCTCGATGTGCCGCCGCGCGCGGATGGCGTGCGGCCGGTGGCGGCGCGCATTGTCGCGCATGGTGTCGCGCATGTCTGGACCAGCCCCGCGCGCCGCTGCCGCGCCGTGGCCGAGGCGACGGGACTGCCGATGCATATCGATCCGCGCTTGCAGGAACTCGATTTCGGTGCATGGGAAGGCCGCGCGTGGGACGGGATTCCGCGCGCGGCGCTCGACGCATGGGCCGCCGATCCGGAGAACTTCGCGCCGCCGTCCGGCGAATCCGGCGCGGGGATTGTCGCGCGCGTGCGTGGCGTGCATGCGGCACTGCTCGCGGCCGATCGGGATTGTGCCGTGGTCTCGCATGGCGGGCCGCTGAAACTGCTCGCAGCCTTGTTGCGTGGCGAGGCGCCGGATCTGCTCGCGCCGGCGCCGCCGATCGGCTCGGTGCAGGTGATCCTCGTCCCTTACCGGCCGCTGAGCAGCGCGAGCACCGCGCATTCCGCCAGCACCGAGGCCGCCCCCAGCACGTCGCCGGTGTAGCCGCCGATCTGCCGCCGCGCGATCCACGCGAGCGCGAGGCCCACCAGCGCCGCCGCCCCGCACGTCCACACCGCCGAGCCGAACGGCGGCAGCGCCAGTCCCGCCACGCCCGCCAGCGCCAGACCGAACCCGCAACGGCCCCACGCCCGTCCGCGCAGGCCCGATGCCAGCCCGTCCGCGCGCGCCGGCGGCAGTGTCAGCACCAGGATCAGGATCGCCCCGCGCCCCAGCGCGCCGGCGGCCACCAGTGCCGCCGCCACATGCCCAGGCACGGCCATCGCGGCCAGCGCCGCGCCGCGCGCCGCCATCGCGAACATCAAGGCCAGCGCGCCGAAGCTGCCGATGCGGCTGTCGCGCATGATCTCCAGTTTGCGCTCGCGCGTGCGCCCGCCACCGAATCCGTCGGCGGTGTCGGCCAGGCCATCCTCGTGCAACGCCCCCGTCGCCAGCAGCATCGCCGCGAGTGTCCACACGGCCGCGACGCCGGGCGGCAGGCCAAGGCGCGCGGCGAGCCAATACGCCGCGCCGCCGATGCCGCCCACCACCGCGCCGACGAGCGGAAACGCCCAGACCGCATCGGCGAATTCGGCCGGCATGCGCCCGCGCGCAAGCCAGCCCACGGGCAGCCGGGTCAGCAGCATGAACGCGGCGGCGAGTTCCGCCCGCCGCATCGTCTCAGTCCCGGTCCCGCACGCCGGCCTCGGCAAACGTGGCCATGCCGGTGTGGCACGCCAGCGCCGCGCGCAGGATGGGGATGGCCAGCGCGGCGCCGGACGCCTCGCCCAACCGCATCCCCAGATCCAGCAGCGGCGTCTGCCCCAGGGCCGCGACCAGCGCGCGGTGCCCCGCCTCGGCCGAACAATGCGCCACGCGCGCATGGTCGAGTCCGCCGGGAGCGGCCGAGGCCAGCGGCGCCGCCGCCGCCGTGCAGACGAAGCCGTCGAGCAGCACGGGGATGTTGTGCATCCGCGCGGCGAGCGTGGCGCCCAGGATCGCCGCCAGTTCACGCCCGCCCAGTGCCATCGCCGCGCGCAGCGGGTCCGCAAGCACCGCCGCGTGCCGCGCCATGGCCGCGTCGATCACCGCGCGCTTGCGCGCCAGCCCTGCGTCGTCCAGCCCGGTGCCGCGCCCGGCCCAGCGTTCGCCGCCGCCACCGAAGATCGCCGCCGCCAGCGCCGCCGCCGGCGTGGTGTTGCCGATGCCCATTTCGCCGAGCGCGATCAGGTCGGCCTCCGCCGGCACCGAAGCGAAGCCGGTACCGACCGCGGCAAGGAAGTCGGCCTCGTCCATCGCCGGCTCTGTCGAAAGATCCCGCGTCGGTCTGTGGAGATCGAGCGGCACCACGCGCAGCGCGGCACCGGCGTTGCGCGCGAGCTGGTTGATCGCGGCGCCCCCATACGAAAAATTGGCTACCATCTGCGTGGTGACTTCCGGCGGATACGGCGAGACGCCCTGTGCCACCACGCCGTGATTGCCGGCGAACACCAGCACCTCCACCTGCTCCAGGCGCGGCATCTCGCGGCTCTGCCAGCGCGCCAGCCACGCCACCAGATCCTCCAACTGCCCGAGGCTGCCCGGCGGTTTCGTCAACTGGTTCTGGCGCGCGCGCACCGCCGCCGCGGCGGTCTCGTCTCCGGTCGGCAGCGCGCGGCATGCGGCCGCGAGATCGTCGAGCGTGGCAAAAGTCGTCATATCGAAACTCCGTCGTGTGGAACCGGCGCGATGGCGTGGAAGAACGAGCCGCTGACATGTCCGCGCCGCCCGCCGGCCGGGCCCAGCGCGCGGCCGAGCGCGTCCGTCAGTGTGGCGAGCGGGGTGTCGATGCCGGCATCGATGGTGCTGGCGTAATGGAACTCGTGGCCGCGCACGATTCCGCCCACCGGCCCGATGGCGCAATCCCCGAGCAGCGTTGCCTCGCGATAGCCAAGGTGCAGCCTGCGCCGGGAAAAACTGGTCGCGTGACCGAGCAGCCCGAGCATCGCGTGGGTGGTACCCTCGGCGTCCTGCAACGACGCGCCGAGGACCATGTGCCCGCCGCATTCGCCGTGCACCGCGCGGGTTTGCGCGAACCGCCGGATACCGTCGCGGAAGCGTGCGGCGCTGGCCAGGGCCGCGCCGTGCAACTCGGGATAGCCGCCCGGCAGCCAGCAGGCGTCGCAATGCTCGGGCGGCGCCTCGTCGGCCAGCGGCGAGAACGGAAAAATCTCGGCCCCGGCCGCGCGCCAGCCGTCCAGCAGATGCGCATACACGAAGCTGAACGCGGCATCGCTCGCCAGCGCGATGCGCTGGCCCGGTGGGGGCAGCGTGGTGCCGGCCGGTGCCGCCGGCGCCCAGGGTGAGGCGGCGGCAAGGATGCCGTCGAGATCGAGCGTCCGCTCCGCCATGTCCGCCAGCCGCGCGAACAGGTCCGCGAGCCCCGCGTGCTCGCGCGCCTGCACCAGCCCCAAATGCCGCTCCGGCAGCGCCACCGTGGCATCGCGCGGCACGCTGCCCAGCACCTTGACGCCGATCTCCGCCATCGCCCGCGCCACCTGCTCATGATGCCGCTCGCTGCCAACCCGGTTCAGCACCACGCCCGCGATCCGCACGTCCGGGTCGTGCCCGACAAACCCGCGCGCCACCGCCGCCGCCGTGCGCGACTGGCCGGAGACATCGAGCACCAGCAGCACCGGCAGCCGGTAGCGCGCGGCAAGGTCGGCGGCGGCCCCCGTGCGGCGCGCGCCGGCCTCGACTCCGTCGAACAGCCCCATGGCCGACTCGATCACCACGAACGCGCCGTCGCGCGCGGCCCCGGCCGCCACGGCGTCCAGATGCGCCGGGGGCATGGCCCAGGAATCGAGGTTGGGGCAGGGGGCGCCGGTTGCCGCCGCGTGGAACGCGGGGTCGATGTAATCCGGGCCGGACTTGGCCGC
>JAKBCB010000423.1 GCA_021808185.1 Pseudomonadota bacterium | reverse complement strand
CAGCGGCGCCAGGCGGCTGGCGAGCGCGCGCAGAATGTCCGAGCGCCCGACGGTGCCGGCCAGAACGCCGTCGCGCAGCACCGCGACACGGCCGATGCAGCCGCGCTCCAGCAACGCCGCGACCTCGGCGACCGGGGTGTCGTGCGCCACCGTGACCGCGGGCGTGGTCATCACGTCGCGCGCCAGCGTGCCGTGCCCGTGCACGAACGCCGCCGCCCGCGCCGCATCGGACACGAACAGGCCGAGCCAAGACGAGGGGTGCGGCTCGGTGCCCAGTTCGGCGCGGCGCAGCAGGTCGGTGTCGTTGACCATGCCGACCACCGTCGATCCCTCCACCACCGGGATGGCGCCCATGCGGCTGTCCAGCAGCCGCGCGATCACGTCGCTGAGCGGTGTCTGCGGTGCCACCGTGACCGAGGCGCGCGTCATGATATCGGCGGCGATCATCCAGCCCTCCTGCGTCGGGTTTGTCGCAGGCTATGCCAGCGCCGCCGCCTCGGCCAGCGCCCAGGCGCGGAACGCCGCGACCAGCGGGCGCTCGGCCAGCGAGAGCGGGGTGACAAGGTAATACGCGAAGTCGGCCGCGACCTTCAGCGACAGATCGAACGGGCGCACCAGCCGGCCGCTGGCCAGATCGTCGCCGACGAGGCTGGTGTTGCCGAGCGCCACCCCGCGCCCGGCGATCGCCTCCTGCGCCGCGAGGGCATAGGTGGTCACGCGCACGCCGTGGGCGGTGTCGATGTCGGTGACGCCGGCCGCCAGCAGCCAGGCGCGCCAGTCCGGCCAGGTTTCGCCGCTGGCCTGCCACTCCAGATGGATCAGCGGGTGATGCCGCAGATCGCCGGGCGCGCGCAGCTTGTGCGGGCCGTCCAGCAGCGTCGGGCTGCACACCGGAAACACCCGCTCCTCGATCAGCCGGTCGGCGCGCGCGCCGGGGTAGTGCCCGTGACCGAACCGGATCGCCACCACCGCCTCGCCGGAGGCGAGGTCCAGCGGGGCTTCGGAGGCGTCGATCACCACATCCACGCCAGGCTGGTCCCGGCGGAACCGCTCCAGCCGGGGCAGCAGCCATTTCGCGGCGAACGAGGCCGAGGTGCTCACCCGCAGCGTGTGCCCATCGGCCGCCGCGAGTTGCCCCACCGCGCGGGCCAAGGTTGCGAACGCCTCGGAGACGCCGGCGAGCAGGATGGTGCCGGCATTGGTCAGCCGTACCTGCCGGCTGGTGCGCACGAACAGCGCCACGCCCAACTGGTCCTCCAGCGTGCGGATCTGGCTGCTCACGGCGGCCGGGGTGACACCGAGCGCCGCCGCCGCGCGGGAAAAGCTCAGATGCCGGGCGGCGGCCTCGAAGGTGCGGAAGGCGGGCAGTCCGGGCAGGCGCTGCATCGGCCGATCTTCAAATTTCGCTTACAGATAGCGCAAGAATCTTTCGTTTGTAAGCGCGCCTTTTCAAGCCGATATGCCGCCTCGACCAGGAACGTTGCCGCGGTGATCCGCGACGGGAGCTTACCGATGTCGAACCGTCTCAGCCTCGCGCATGTCGCGCACCGCATCGAGACACATGCGCCGTTTGTGGCGCACGCGCCGGCATCCGGTGTTCTGGCCGTGGCCGGGCGCTGGCTCGCCAGCCTTGCGGATAAGAACGAGATGGCCCTGACCCCGGCGCTCCGCCGCGACCTCGGCCTGCCAGCGGCGGTGGACGGGTTCCGCATCGACGCCGAGCGCAGCCGCCTGGGGTGCTGACGCCGCGCGAAGGCTAACGGCGTTAGCCTTGCTTCTCGGCCGCCAACGGCAGCCAGACCGTGAAGGTTGAGCCCTTGCCTTCCTCGCTCTCGATGACGAGCTGGCCCCGGTGGCGGTTGACGATGTGCTTGACGATGGCCAGCCCCAGCCCGGTGCCCCCGGCGGTGCGAGAGCGGCCCTTGTCCACGCGGTAGAAGCGTTCCGTCAGGCGCGGCACATGGGCCTTGGGGATGCCGGGGCCTTCGTCGCTCACCGCCAGCACGATGCCGGGGCGGCTCGGCCAGCGGCCGGGCAGGGCGTGCTTGGCGACGACGCGCACGGTGCCGCCCTCCGGCCCGTATTTCACCGCGTTGTCCACGAGGTTCTGCACCACCTGCTCCAACTGGTCGGCATCGGCCGTGACCGGCGGCAGGTCGTCCGCCAGTTGCAGATCGAGCCGCACCCGGCGCGCCCGCACCCGCGGCTCGAACGCGGCGGCAAGGCGGCGGACCACGTCAGGCACATCGACACGCTCGCTCGGCGGCTGGTGTTCCGTCAGTTCGATGCGCGAGAGGCTGAGCAGGTCGTCGATCAGCCGGTTCATCCGCTCGGCCTGCTCGGCCATGATGGCGAGGAAGCGCTGTTGCGCCGGCGGGTCGTCGGCGGCGGGGCCGCGCAGGGTCTCGATGAAGCCCATCAGGCTGGCCAGCGGGGTGCGCAGCTCATGGCTCGCATTGGCGACGAAATCCGCGCGCATCCGCTCGACCATCCGTTCGCGCGTGCGGTCGGACAGCACCACGATGGCGCGCCCGCCATCGGCGAGCGGCGGGTCGAGCAGCAGCACGATGGCGCGCACCTCGCGCGGGACCGGCACCGGCAGGGTCAGCTCGGCGGTCTGCGGCGTGCCCTGCGCGAAGCTGCGCTCGATCGCGGCACGCAGCACCGGGTTGCGCAGCACGGCGGCGATCTCGCCGCCGAAGGCCGCGCGCGCGGCCTCGTTGGCGCGGCGCACGCTGCGATCCTCGCCCAGCACCAGCAGCGGGTCCGGCAGGCGATCGACGATGGTCTCCGTCGCGCGCAGCAGGTGCTCCACCTGCGCCGCGCGCGCGGCCAGCGTGCGCGCGAGGCGTTCGATGGCGCGGGTGACGCGCTCGATCGGCGGCAGGCGGGGGGCCGCGGCGGCAAGGGCGAGGGCGCGGCTGTTCTCCATCAGCGCGTGGCGCAGGGTTTCGGCCAGCCGCTCGATATCCCATACCCAGATCAGCGCGAGCGACACGCCCGCGACCAGCACGACGGCCAAGCCGGCCAGCGCCGGGCCGGTGGCGGCGCTGCCGGTGGCGATCAGCGCCAGCAGCACCGCGCTCGGCACCGCGCAGATGGCGAGCAGGGAGCCGAGCAGCAGGCCGGGGCGCATCGCGGTGGCTCAGATACCGGGGGCGGCGAGGTCGGTCGGTGCCGGATCGACGATCACCGGGCCGCCGCGCTGCACGGCGAAGATCGCCAGGCCCCGGCGCACGGTGCCGTCCGGTTGCAGCGCCAGCACGCCGTCCGCGCCGGCGAAGCCTTCCGGCCGGCACAGCGAGGCCACCGAGTAGTGACCGGACTGGCCCGCCAGCACGCGGGCGATGGCGGCGGCGTCGTAGGCGAAATCGGCGAGGCCGGGGGCGGGGGCGCCGTATTTCGCCTGATAGGCCGCGTCGAACCCGGCGCGGGCGGCCGGGTCCGGGGCCGCGTACCATGCGCCGCTGATCGCGGCCCCCCCGCGCGCGCCGGGCGCGGCCCACAGCGCGGGGCCCAACAGGCGCACGTCCGGCGGCGAGATGTCGTAATATTCCAGGAAGCTCGACGCCCAGGCCAGTTTCTCGCCGGTATCGGCCAGCAGCAGCGCGTCGAACGGCGCGGGCGGGATCGCCTGACGGGAGAGTTCGGCGGCTTCCTTGCGGCCCTCAGCGGTGTGCCTGGCACGCG
>JAKBCB010000422.1 GCA_021808185.1 Pseudomonadota bacterium | reverse complement strand
TGCATCAGTTGACCCGATGTGCCGAGGAGGTAGGAACCTTCCTTGATGGTGGCGCCATCCGCAGCCGTACCGGCGCGTATTGTGGCTTCGTCATCGCCGTCCGCGTCAACCGGCGCCTCTTCCGTTGCGATAACAATACCAGCGGGCAACCGGCCGAGCGCTTCGATCAACAATGTCTCAAGCGAACTTCCGTCCTTGCGCGGACGGCAGGTGTAGGCCGGAGCGGGGGTGTAGATGCCGCGCCGCAACGCATGCTCACCCAGCACCATCTCGGGGTGTTCCGCGAAGTAGCGGTTCACCTGGATACTGGTCGATGAACTGCTGTCGGTGTCATCGCCTTCCTCATACGCCGCCGCATTCTCTACCGGCGCGAGGTCGATCCAGGCAGCGCCAGCTTGAGCCTCTCCCTCGGCGCGACGCCGGAACACCAGAACGTCGATCACCACATCGGTGCCTGCCGCCGCGCGCATGCTGCCTTCGGGCAGGCGCACGGCACCCACCAGGTCGGCCATGCCGGCGATATGTTCCCGCGCCGTGGTGCTGGTCTTGTCCATCGTGCCGGTGCTGGTGACAAACAGCGCGATCCCGCCGGGACGCAGCCGCGCAATCGAGCGGGCTATAAAGTAATCATGCAGCAGCAACCCCAGCGAGCGCGTGGCGGGATCGGCCCGCACCACGCGGTTGGAGAAAGGCGGATTGCCGATTGCCAGGTCGAAAAGTCCGGCAAGGCGACTGCGCGTATAATCCTCGCAGTGCACCCGCGCTTCTGGATGCACGAGGCGCGCGATGCGCGCGGTGACTGGGTCGTATTCGATGCCGGTAAGAAAGCAGGCGGAGCGCAACGCTTCGGGCAGCAACGCAAAGAACAGGCCGGTCCCCATGCCCGGTTCCAGCACCCGCCCGCCGGTAAAGCCCAGACGTTTTGCCGCGCGCCAGAGTGCGCAGATGATCGTCTCCGGCGTGTAGTGCGCGTATTGCGTGGCGCGTTGCACGGCGGCGTATTCTGCGGGCGTGACGGCGGCTTCGAGCGCCGCGCCAATCTCCTGCCAGCCGGTGCGGAAATCCTCCTCGCCGGGGCGGCGGAAGCAGTTCTGCGCCAGTTCCGAAGCACCGAAGCCGGTGAAGCGCAGCAACTGCGCCTGCTCGTCTGCGGTTGGTGCGCGACCCGATTGTTCCAGCGTCTTCGACAGGGTGATGGCGGCGATGTTGTCGCGCGCCCGTGCGGGCCAGCCACGGGCAAGGTTCCGGTCGCCGGCAAGGTGGAAGTTGCTGCCGCGCGCGATAGGTTCTGCCGCAGGCGACGTCGTGTCGCCCTCATCTTCGGCATCGATGTCCTCTGCCGGGTCGGCTTCGTCCGGGTCGGAGAGGACTTGCAGTGCGTGATGGGTCCACCCCGTCAAAGCGGTGTTGTCGAATAGGTTGAGTGTGGATTCGATATCGGTCGTCATGGCGGTCTCCTCGTCGTGGCAGTGGTTTGGGCAGCCGCCCGGTCCCGACCGCGGGAAAGCGGTCGAGCCGGTCGGCTCTGGGGTGATCGGAAAAAAGCGGGCTGATTACGCCGCGGCCGGGATCGGCTCCGGCGCGTCGGTCGCATCGTTGCCGTCGGCGATGGGCACGCTCTCCGGCGGTCCCGCCTGGCTGTTCGCGTAGTCGGGGTGGAAGGCGAGCAAATAGTCGGCGATGCGTTGCGCATCCGCCGCCGCGCGGAATATCTCCTTGCGGTCGGAACGCAGCTTCTCCAGCCACGACGCCACGTAAGCGGCGTTGTTGCTGAAATCGCAGTCGGCGATGCCAAGCTCGGCGCAGACCATCATCTGGCCGATCTCCGCCCGCAGTTCCTCGCGGGCGTAATCATGCGAGCCGAAGCGGTTGCGCAGGTCGCGGTCGAGCCGCGACTCGGCACCTGTCCAGTGCCCAAGCTCATGGATGAGCGTTCCGCAAAATCCCTCGGCCGTGGCGAAGGCCGACTGCGGCGGCATCTGGATGTGGTCGGTTAATGGTGAGTAAAACGCGCGTTCGCCGCCGATCCGGACAACGGCCTTGCTGTTGGCGAGAATAATCTCCGCCGCTTCCGGCGCCCGCCACGGCGCTTCGGCGACCGTGGGCGGGATGTAGTCCGGAATGCCTTCGATCTGGCTGGCGTGGAACAGGATGAACGCGCGCAGCAGCGGAATCCGCCGCACGGATTCTTCGTCACCTTCAGGCCCGGAGCCGTCGCCCTTGTCGTCGCGCACCTCCAGCCGCTTGAAGAAGAACCCGGTCGTCCCGCGTTCGCCCTTGCGTACTTGCCAGCCATGGTTCTCCGCCTGCTTGTAGGTCGCCCAACGCGGATCGCCGCTCCTGAAGGCGAGCGCCGACATGCCGAGCGTCAGAACATTGATGCCGCGATAGCGCTGCCCGGTCGCCGCGTTGCGCGGCATGGCAGGACCTCCCGCCTTGTTGGGGTCCCACGGTCTGCGCCAGGGCGGCGTGCCGGCTTCCAGCGCGGCAATGATGCGATCGGTAACTTCCTGGTAGTGGTCGCGTGGGGCACGGCTGCTCTTGCCGCCGCGGTATGCGGGTCTTGTCGTTGTGCTCATCGGGGTGTCCTTCCCTCATGGGTTTCTGGAACACCCCTCCCGCCCCGCATCCCGGCTGACCGGGGCAAGGGCGCGCGCTGGCGCGAGGCCAAAGGCCGGTCCCTTGCGGCGGGCAACCGGCGATGCGGTAAGGCTTCTCATTTCCTCTTCGGGTTTTGGATTTCTTCCCGCGTTATTCTTGCTTCTTCTTTTGCGCCGGCATCCAGCCGACCGACCGACCGACCTGAGCAGGGCGGGGAGCAATCCGGCGTTATGCCGCCGAGGTCATCGCGCGTAGCGCGTCATTCCAGTCGTTCAGCCCGTCAGGCGGCAGGATCGCGTCAAAGCGCACGCTGGCCTCCGTTGCCATGCCTTCCAGGCGGGCGGCGTAGCGCCGGCCGGCGCTATCGGCGTCGGTCGCGGCGATCAGGATGCCGGCTGGGTCGGTCGCCAGAAACTGGAGAATGTGCTGGAGGGCGGCGATGGTCGCCGGCCCCATGCCGCCGGCGGTCGCGACATAGAGCGTGTCGCGTCGCACGCGCTCGATGGCCGCCAGGCTCAGCGCGTCAATCGCCGACTCGCACACGGCCAAGCGGGACAGGCGATCGGAGCCGCATGGCAGACGGAACCCCGGCACACGGAACAACGTCTTGTCGCCACCCGCCGAGAAAGTGCGCCAGTCGGGGCCGCGCATCTCGATCCCGGTCAGGCGACCCGCCCCATCCCGATGCGCGAACCAAGCGCTGCCGCGCGGACCTTCGCGGATGGCGTCGATCGCACGGGCGGCCATAAGAATACGCTCCGGCAATCTCCGCTGTCCGGAGAGATAGAGCCATGCCGGTGACCCGGGCGACAGGAGCAGGCGACTGTTCCAAAGAAGGGCGACCGGGATGGGCGGGGCGCGCGTCCGCCGGATGCGGAGGGTTTCCGGGAACGTCGGCGATATCCCCACGAATTCGCGGAGCACACTGCGCGCCTCGCCGAAAGTGAGGTTGGGGTCGAGGTACTGGACGAGGCTGAAGATGTCGCCCTTTGCCTCGCTCAAAGGGTCCCACCAGCCGCGGCCGTCATGGTTGACGATGACGATCTCGCCCTCGCCGCGACGGTATTTGAGGCTGCGGCGGGTGCTTTCCG
>JAKBCB010000421.1 GCA_021808185.1 Pseudomonadota bacterium | reverse complement strand
CCCATCCGCCCGGCGGTCGTTGGCCATGATCGCCGCGGCGGTCGCGCGCAGCACGCCGCCGTCGGCGTATTGGCCGTCGGCCGGCAGCAGCGGCACCACTTCCAGCGCGTAGTTGATCGCCTCGTAGGCGTTGACGTTGGCATCCTGGTCGTCGGTCAGCACGTCGATGCCGCCGAGCGCCCCGCGATATGGGTTGGCGGCGTTGGTCTCGGTGCGGCGGATGGCGGCGGCGGTGGCCATGGCGCGGGCGTGGTAGGCCGGGTCGCCGGTGATCTTGGCCAGTCGCGTGTCGATCACGCACATCGCCATGTTGGCGACCAGCATGGTCTGGTCCTGCGCGATGTTGCTGACCCGCATGTGATACGGGCAGCCGACCGGCCCCGGGCCGCCATGGCAGCCGTTCGCCCGGTAGAGGTTGAAATACAGCCCGACCCCGGCCGGTGCGACGACGCTTTGCTCCGGCGTGATCAGCAGGTGAGAGGCGACCCACGCCTCGTCCTGCTTCGCCCGCGCCAGATACGCGGCATCGCCGCTTTGGCGGTGGTATTCCAGTTCGTCCAGGATCAGCACCGTCTGGTAGTTGCCCTTGCCGGGCTCGGTGTCGCTGTAATGGTAGCCGCCGCCGAACTCCGTGTCCCACCAGCGGGCGCGGGCGCAATCCAGCGCGCCGCGCGCGTCGGCCAGGGCCGCTGGATCGTGCGTCACCTCCGCCGCCTGGAGCATGAACGAGATGTCCCACGCGGTGTCGTCGAGCGCGTAGTTCTCCTCGGACGGCCGGCCGCAGGTGGTGAAATCGGTGGCCGGGTGCCCGGCCTTGAGCCAGGCCCAGTGCGCGGCGATGCGCGCCGCCGCGTCGGCCGAGCCGGTGATGCGCCACCAGCCATGCAGCGCGTTGGCCACCTGCGCGCCTTCCCACATGCAGCCGCCGCGCTTGGGGCAGCCATACTGGATATGGCCGGTCGCGGCCGGGCCGACCCAGAAATGCGCGATCAGATCCTGAATCGCCCGCCGCGCGGTGGCGAGGGCATCGGGCGTCGCGGCACGCGCCGGTGGCGCGGCCACCCCGCCCCAGCCCAGCACGGATGCGAGAACCCCAGCCAGCAACCCGCCGCGTAAGCGCATCCGCCTCTCCCTGCCCGTGCCGCATTCCTTTGCCGTGTTCCACACCGGGTGCGATACGGCAACGCGGTCGTCCGGCATTTACCACTGGCCTGCGGTTACGAGTTCGCCTCCAATCGCGACACGCACGATGCAGATACGGAGGGCAGATGGCCACCTTCGAATGGGCCGGCGGCCAGGGCGGCACCGATGCCTCGCCGGCGCTCTCGTCAGACTGCTACGCCGCCGGGACGCATATCGCGACACCCGCGGGCGAGGCGCCGGTGGAGGCGTTGCGGCCGGGCGACGCGGTGCTGGTGCTGGCGGGCACGCGGCGGGTGATGCGGCGGGTGCGCTGGGTCGGGCGGATGACGGTGGATCTGGACCGCCATCCCGCCCCGGCGCGCGCCGCCCCCATCCGCATCCGCGCCCACGCCATCGCCGAGGGCGTGCCGCACCGCGATCTGCTGGTCTCGCCCGATCACGCGGTCTTCCTGCACGGCGCGCTGGTGCAGGCGCAGGCGATGGCGAACGGCGCCACCATCCTGCGCGAGCCGCCGCGCGGGCGGGTGACGTACCATCACATCGAGCTCCATCGCCACGCGCTGCTGCTGGCCGAGGGGCTGCCGGCGGAAAGCTACCTCGACACCGGCAATCGCAGCTGGTTCGCGGCCGAGGCAGGGGTGCGGCCGCTGTTCCCCGACCTCGCCACCGCGCGCCACGGGCGGGCGCAGGCCTGCGCGAGGCTGGTGCTGGGCGGGCCGGCGCTGGCGGCCGCGCACGCGGCGGTGGCCGCGCGCGCGCAAACCCTGGGACATGCGCGCACCGAGGATCCCGGGCTGAGCGTGCTGGCCGATGGCGTGGCGGTGCCGCTGGCGGAGGTGGCGCCGCTGCACTGGCGCGCCCGGCTGCCGGCGGGGACTCGCCACATCCGGCTGCTCAGCCGCACCTTCGTGCCGCACGAAGCCGACCCGACAAACCCGGACCGCCGCCGCCTCGGGCTTGCGGTCCAGGACGCGCGGCTGGCCGGGCGGGCGGTGCCGCGCGCCGCGTTCGGCCCGGGCTGGCACACGCCGGAGGCGGCCTGGCGCTGGAGCGACGGCGACGCACATCTGGCGCCGCGCCCGCGCGCCAAGGCCACGGTGCTGGAAATCCGCGCCGCCGCCGCCGCCGCGTTCTACTGGCTGGCGCCCGCGCCGGAGGGCGATGCCGGGCTCGGTTGCCGTACGGATTGAGTTTACCGCGCGGATTGGACGATATGCTGCGGGGGCGCACGGCGACAGGCCGCGCGCACGGGCAGAAAGGCGGCCGCGATGGCTCTTATTGGACATGTCGATGCGATTTCCCGCGCCGAGGTCAGCGGCTGGGCGACCAACCCGGACAGCCCGAGCACGCCGGCCGAGGTCGCGATCCTCGTCAACGGCGAGCCGCGTGCCACGGTGCGCGCCGATGCGCCGCGGCCGGGCCTCGCCGCCAACACCCACGGCGCGGCCAGCGATCACTGCGGCTTCAGCTTCGCCTTCGCGCCGCCGCTCTCGGCCTTCCATGAATGGCGCATCGAGGTGGTGGACGCCGCCACGCGCGAGACGCTGCGCGCCGGGGCGCATACCCTGGCCCGGCCGAGCCGCGACGGCAGTGCCACACCCGCGCCGATCGTGGTGACCTCGACCGGCCGCTCCGGCACCACGCTGCTGATGGCCGAACTCGCGCGCAACCCGGCGATCGTCGTGGCCGACCGCTACCCCTACGAAATCAAGCAGATCGCCTACTATGCCTCGGTGTTCCGTGCCCTGACGGCCGCCGCCGACCGCGAGCGGTCGGCGAACCCGGACACCATGCTGGCCCCCGAGCGCCTGCACATCGCCGGCAGCAATCCGTTCTACATGCCGGGGTTCTTCAGCCTCGCCCGCCCGCCCGCGCGGATGCGGCATTTCTACGAAAGCCGCGTTCCGGCCGAGTATGCGCGGCTGTTCCGCGCGCTGATCCTGGAGTTCTACGACATCCTGCGGGTCAGCGAGAACAAGCCGGAGGCGCCGTTCTTCTGCGAGAAGGGCGACATCGACGACGCGGCACGGCAGGGACTGCGCCTGTTCTTCCCCTATGTGCGCGAACTGGTGGTGGTGCGCGACCCGCGCGACCTGCTGGCCTCGGCGATCGCGTTCTGGAAGGGCACGCCGGACCATACGCTCCAGATGCTGAAGTCCACCGTGCCGCAACTGGTGGCGATCCACCGCGAGCAGGCGCCGGACGCGCTGACAGTGCGCTACGAGGATCTGATCCTCGACCCGGTGGGCAGCCGGCGGGCGATGGCGACGTTCATCGGCGTCCCGCTCGACCACACCCTGCCACCGGTGGAGAACGCGGCGATGGCGGCCCATCGCACCAGCCGCGATCCGCTCTCCTCCATCGGGCGCTGGCGCACCGATCTGACGGCACAGCAGATCGCCGCCTGCGAGGAGGCGTTCAAGGATTACATGCAGATGTTCGACTACCAGCCCACGGCCGGCGAGGCCACGCCGCCACCGATGGCGCGGCCGGCATCGGCCGCGCAACCAGCGGCACCACCGGCGCCGGCCCCGGCGCTGGCCGGGGTGGCGCTGGCCGGTGT
>JAKBCB010000420.1 GCA_021808185.1 Pseudomonadota bacterium | reverse complement strand
AGGTGCCATCCGTTTCGAGCATTTGCTGGCCTGAAGCTATTTGTCAAGCGGCAGCGCCTGGACGGATCGGCCGGCATTCGCCCCATGGTCCTCCACCGAGTTTCAGGCAGTGGCGCGCCCCGATCCTGCCGAGAACGCCGCGACGGCGATCGGGAGACGTTGGGCCGCTACCAGCGCACCATGCCCGCATCGACGTTCAGCGTCTGGCCGGTGATCCAATGCGCCTCGTCGGAGGCCAGGAAGGCCACGGCGGGCGCGATGTCTTCCGGCTTGCCGTGCCCTTTCAATGCCTGGAGCATCTCGACGAAGCCGAATGCCTCCTTGTGTGGCCCGGCGAGCACGCCCTCCGAGGCGGTCAGACCCGGTGTCACCGCATTGACGGTGATGTCGTATTTGCCAAAGTGGGGTCGCACCCCGCGGGTGAGCCCGGTATCCATCAGGAAGCGGCCCTGCGGGTGCTCGATCAGGATCGAGTACACCGGGAATCGCACTTCACCGGCCGGGCCACGGTTCCAGAAGATGTGGAACCCGCCGATGACGAGCGAGCCTCCGTCGAGCAGAAGGACTTTCATCCGCTGCTGGGTGGGTGTCATCGTGCGCCGCGCCGATACGGCAGGCCGAGCGCCGCCGGCAGGCTGGCATGGCGGCCGAACGCAACAAGGGCGAGCATCACCATCACGAACGGCAGCATCTGGATCACGTCGATCGGCACATCGATGCCGGCGACCTGCAAGGCCGTTGTGGTGGACAGGCTCGCGCCGAACAGCAGCGCGCCCGCCAGCACCAGGAATGGGCGGCCGCGCGCCAGCATGGCCAGCACGATGCCGATGAAGCCCGCCCCATTGGTCATGAACGGCACGAAGATACCGGCGCCGACTTCGGACAGGTACGCGCCGCCCAGCCCAGCAAGCGTGCCGGTGGCCAGCACCGCGACGCCGCGGACGGCAACCACGCTGACACCCGCTGCATCCAATGCCGCCGGCTTCTCGCCGGCGGCCGCCAGATCGAGCCCGAGGAATGTGGCGCGAAACATCCACGCCAGTCCCGCGCACAACAGCAGCGCGAGATAAGCCAGCGGATGTCGGTCAAACATCGACGGACCGAGCACGGGGATGGCATTCAGCACGGGCAATGCGAGATGGTCCGCCTCCGGCAGGCGCGGATAGGAATGCGCGAAAGCGAAGTGATGCAGCAGCGAGGTCAGACCCTCCATGCCGAGCGTCAGCGCGATGCCAACAACGATCTGGTTCAGTGCCAGCCACACGCAGAGAATTGCCATCACCGCCGCCACCGCGAGCCCCGCGACGCCGCCCGCGATGAAGCCAGCCCACATCGCATTCGTGCCGTAGGCCATAGCGAAGCCCGCATACGCGCCCGCGAGCATCATGCCCTCGATACCCACATTCAGCACACCGGCCTTTTCAGAGATCTGTTCGCCGAGCCCCGCATACAGCAACGGCACGGCTGCGGTTACCGAGCCAGAAATCAGCGCCGTTGCAAACTCCGCTGTCAACAGGCCGGCCATTGCTCAGGTCACCCGCGCGCTACGGCGCTGTGCCAGCCAGTCTGCAAGCGCGAGGAACAGCAGGACTAGGGCGACGAGTACGAAACTGTAGTAGCTAGGAACCCCCAGCCGGACCGAGGCACTCTCGGAGCCCACCGATAGGACCGAGAACAACAGCACGAACCCAGCGACCGCCCAGCCGTTCAGCCGCGCGAGGAAAACCAGCGGGATCACGGTAAGCCCATACGCGGGGTTCCAGTCTGCCCGCACGTTGCCCCAGACGCCCATGATGTCGATACCGCCCGCGAGGCCGGCGAGCGAGCCGCTCGTCACCAGTGCCGCGACGATGGTGCGGTCCACCGCGATTCCGACATGGCGCGCTGCGCGTGGCGAGGCGCCGAGCGTGCGAATCCGCAGGCCCCAGGCGGTGCGCGTGACCAGAAGATGCGTCGCGATCAGCACAAGGAACGCCAGCGGCACGCCAAGATGCACGGTGCTGCCGAACAGGCGCGGCAGGCGGTCCGCTACCGGCAGCGTGCGCGTCTGCGGCACGGTCGAACCCGGATCGCCGAACGCCAGTTTGACCAGCACGTTGGCAAAGGACGTGCCGAGAAAGCTCATCATCAGCGTCGTGATGATTTCGTTTACGCCATGCGCCGCACGCAGCCACGCCGGCAGCAGCGCCCACGCTCCGCCAACCGCGCCGGCGAGCACCGCCCCCACCAGCAATGCTGGCGCACGGCCGAGCACGCCGTCCAGCAGCGGGCACGCCGCCGCGACGATGACCGCCGCGAGAAGAAATTGTCCGTCCACCCCGAGATTCCACAGCCCCGCGCGGAAGCTCACGATCAGGCTGGCGGCCAGCAGCATCAGCGGCGCCATGCGCGTCAGCGTCTCCTGCACGCCGCGCGGCGTCAGCAGGCCGCGATGCAGCACAACCGCGTAGTAATCGAACGGATCGACCCCAACCGCTATCAGCAACAGCCCGCTGATCGCGAGCGCCCCAAGGATCGGCAGCGCGGAGCCGAGCAACGCGCGCGTCATGCCGCCGCGGCACCGGTCATCAGGGCCGCGACCGAAGCGCGGGCCGACGGGCCGTTGCGCACGATGCCCACCAGCCGTCCGCCGAGCAGTACACCGATCCGGTCGGACAGATCCAGGATCTCTTCGATGTCGGTGGAGATCAACACCGTCACCATCCCTTGGGCGGCGCCATCGCGGATGCGGTGGCGGATGGCGGCGATGTTGCGCAGATCGAGGCCGTGCGTCGGCTTGCTGTAGATCACCATGCGGGCCCGGCCATGCAGCTCGCGCGCGAGCAGTACTTTCTGAATGTTGCCGCCGGACAGCCGCGCGATGGGCGTGCGCGGGCCGGGGGTACGCACATCAAACGCCTCGATCAACTTCGCCGCATGCGACTCGACCGCGCCGCGCCGGACAATGCCGTAATGCCAGAACGGGGCCGCGCCGATCTGCTTGAGCACGAGGTTGTCGGCCACGCTGAACGTGCCGACAGTGCCTTCGTGCAGCCGGTCATCGGTGACGTAGCGCAGGCCGGCGCGGTAGCGCCCCGCCACGTCCATCGCCGAGACGTCGATGCCATCGAGCCGCACGCTGCCCTCGGCGCGGAGTTGCCCGGCCAGCGCCTCCGCCAGCTCGCGCTGGCCGTTGCCATCCACACCGGCGATGCCGAAAATCTCCCCGGCGGCGACGGTGAAGCCAACGTGGTCGAGCAGCGGCGGCCGGCCCGGCGCGCGCACCGTCAGGTCGTGCACCTCCAGCGCTGGCACACCCGCCGGCGCTTCCGTCCGCGCCGCGGGAGCGGACGGAAGCGCAGCATCCGTCTCGGCGAACATCAGCCGGGTGATGCGTGCGCGCAGCAACGCACGCGGCATATCGGCCAGTTCCTCGGGCGACAGGGCACCGGCGACGCGGCCCTGCCGCAGCACGGTGACACGGTCCCCGGCGGCCAGCGCCTCGTCGAACTTGTGAGTGATGAACACGACCCCAAACCCTTGCCCCGCGAGTCGGCGCATAATGACGATGAGCTGCTCGATCCCGCGCGGCGTCAGCATCGCGGTCGGTTCGTCCAGCACGATCAGGCGGCTGCCACGCCACAGCGCGCGCACGATCTCCACCTGCTGCTGCTCGCCGAGCGAGAGTGTCCCGGTGATGGCCTGCGGATCGATGTCGATGCCGAGGGCGGCACCGTCGGCGGCGAGCCGTACCGCCGTCGCGCGCT
>JAKBCB010000419.1 GCA_021808185.1 Pseudomonadota bacterium | reverse complement strand
AGGCCTCGGCGGCTGGGCCCGCGAGGGCGGGTCCGCTCCCCTATCATTCCCCACAAGGTGGCGGAACTAGGACCGGAACATGGCCGGGGCATGCCGGCGGCGCGGGGGCGCCGTTCGCATGGCGCCGGACTGTCAGCGCGTCAGCCGTCGTCGCGCGGCCCCTCGGCGCGCCAGCTTTGCAGCTTGCGGTACACCGTGGAGGGGTTGATTTGCAGCAGCGCCGCCGCGCGCGGCACGTCGCTGTTGGTCTGGCGCAGCGCCGCCAGGATCAGCCGCCGCTCCATCACCGCGAGCGGCACCACCTCCGGCTCCTCGGCTGCTTGTGGCGGGGCCGGCGGCGCCGGGATGATGGGCTGCGCCGCCGGGGCGGCCCAGCTTCGCTCGGCCAGCGTCACGGGGGCCGCCGCCCAGGCGGGCTCGGGCACGGCCAGCGCCTGCTCGGGCAACGGCGCCGGCGGGGATGGCACCTGCAAGGCGAGCGGCGGCGCACCGTTCGGCAGCCCGCCGCGCACCACCGGCGGCGGCAGCATGGCGGCGTCCACCCATTCGCCGTCGCGGTGCAGCACCACCACGTTGCGCACCGCGTTCTGCAACTGCCGCACGTTGCCGGGCCACGGATAGGCCAGCAGCGCCGCCTGCGCATCCGGCGCGAAGCCGCGAAACCGCCGATTCTCCTCCTTGCTGAACTGCTCCAGGAAATGCTGCGCGATCAGCAGCACGTCCTCGCCACGCTCGCGCAGCGGCGGCAGTTCCAGCGGCACGACATACAGCCGGTAGTACAGATCCTCGCGGAACCGCCCGGCCTGCACCTCCAGCATCGGGTCCCGGTTGGTGGCGCAGACGAAGCGCACATCCACCCGCTCGATGCGCGAGGAGCCGACCGGGGAAAACGTGCCGGTCTGCACGAAGCGCAGCAGCTTGACCTGCATGTCCAGCGGCATCTCGCCGATCTCGTCCAGGAACAGCGTGCCGCCATCGGCCAGCTTCGCCGCCCCCATGCGGTCCGAGGTGGCGCCGGTGAAGGCGCCCTTCACATGGCCGAATACCTCGGATTCCAGCAGGTCGCGCGGAATCGCGCCGCAGTTCAGCGCGACGAACTCGCGCCCCGCGCGCGGGCTGGAGCGGTGCACGGCCTCGGCCGCCAGTTCCTTGCCGGTGCCGCTCTCGCCGGTGATGAACACGCTGGCCTTGCTGGCCGCCACGCTGCGGATCACCTGATAGACCGCAGCCATCGCGGGGGATGCGCCGATGAAGCCCTGGAAGCGGTCGAGGCCGGGGCGGGCTTCCTCCACCTTGGCCAGCCGCTGTTCCAGCCCGCGCTTCTTCAGCGCCTGCCCAAGCGGAGTGGCCAGCGCCAGCTTGTTGTACGGCTTGACGATGTAGTCCCAGGCGCCGAGCCGCATCGCCTCCTTCAGCGCGCGGTGCGAGCCGTCCGCCGTGACCACGATAACTTCGGAATCAATGCCTTCGGCGCGAAGCTGCTTGAACAGCTCGAAGCCGTTGAAGTCCGGCAGCTCGATGTCGAGCAGGATCGCGTCCGGGTGCCATTCGCGCGCGGCGGTCAGCGCGGGGCCGGCGGCGGCGGCGAGACGGACCTGATGGCCCATGCCGTTCAGCAGGATGCGGGCCAGTTCCGCCTGGGTCGGTGTGTCCTCGACAACCAGGACACGCGCCGCGGGGTCCGCGGGTTCTGCCCCGGTCATCCCCGGTTCACCGCCGCCCGGGGGCCGCGCCCAGGCCCGCGACGAACGCGGCGAGGTCGGCCAGCGCCAATTCCGCCAGCGCGTCGATGCGGCCGACCAAGGGCGCCAGCAAGCCGGAATTGAGGTCGGTCCGGCCCATCACCGCCCGGCACGTCTGCTCCAACGCCTTCGAGCCGACCGCGCCGGCGGCGCCGGCCAGCCCGTGCGCCACGCGCTTGAAGCCGGCCACATCGCCCGCCACCGCCGCCGCGTTCAGATCGCCGACCAGCCGGCGCACATCGGCCGCGAACACGTCCAGCACATGGCGCACATCCTCGGGTGAGAGGTCCTCGGCCAATTGCGCGAAATCGGCGTGACCCGACATATCCATTTCTCCACTCATCTCGTTCCGTCCGGCACGCGCCCGCGGACGGCGCACCATCACATCGCCGACGCGGCCGCGCCGGCCAGGATTATGCGCCGTTCAGTGCATCAGGCTGGCGCGGCGGCGGCGCGGGGCCGCGACCATGGGCGGCATCGCCTCGGCGCTGGCGGCTGGATCGGCCAGGCCCACATCGCGCAGCGGCGCCATCAGCGGTCCCGAGATGCCGACCAGCCGCAGCCGCTGGCGCCGCGCGGCAAGCCGCCGGGCGAGGAAGGCCAGCGCCCGCAGGCCCGCATCGTCGATGCCGTGCACGCCGCTCAGGTCGAGCAGCACATCGCCCCGCGGTGCGTCCGCCACGACGGCGACACGCTCGCACAGCGTGCGCGCGGCGGTGGCATCGAGCGCGCCGTACAGGCACAGCCGCGCCTCCGGCCCCGAAGTATCGATCCTCGTGAACATCGTGCGCGCTCCTGGTCGGCTGTTCGGTCGTTGGCAGGTCACGCAATGGCGTTTTGCAAGGCGCATGCCAGATCTTCCCGCTCCTCGAGGCGAGTCTTATCGCATTTTGCGAGGCGCGATGCGAGCGAAACCTCGCTAACCCGCCCTGGGTTGGCCGCCCTGCTGGGCGTGCTGCTGGCAGAACCCCGCCGGCACATGCGCCGGCACCGCCATCCGCCCGAGCCGCAGCGCCGCCGCGCGAAGCCCGATGCCGCCCGTCCAGGCCGACCCGGCCAATGCGTGCAACTGCCGCGCGGCAATGCGGGCGATCTCCGCCAGCCGTTCCTCCGGCACGCGCGTGGTCGGGGCCGGACGGCCCATCGCCGTCA
Organism: Pseudomonadota bacterium; assembly: GCA_021808185.1. Taxonomy (GTDB): domain Bacteria; phylum Pseudomonadota; class Alphaproteobacteria; order Acetobacterales; family Acetobacteraceae; genus CAJCJG01. Next base: position 857 of record JAKBCB010000419.1, on the reverse strand, counting down.
TCGCGGTGGCCGCCGGCACGCAGGCGACCGGCGCGAGGCAGGCCAGCCGCAGCCACAAATCCCACTCCGCGGCATCGCCCAGGTCGGTCGCGAAGCCGTTGGCATCGCGCAGCAGATCGGCCCGCGCCACCACGGTCGAGAGCGTCACCACGTTCTCCGCGCGGATCTGCGCGAAGGCATCGGACCCAAGCAGGAAGGCGGTGGCCATGGCGCGCTGGTGCCGTGCGCGAAAGCGCGGCCAGCCGCCCAGCGCGGTGCCGGCGGCGCTGCCGCGCTCGTTGACCAGCGTGGCATCGGTGAACGAGAAGCCGATCCCCGGATGGCCCGCGTGCAGCGCCCGCTGCGGGCCAAGCTTGCCCGGGTACCACACGTCCTCGGTGTCGAGAAAGGCCACCAGCGGCGCGCGCGCGGCGGCGATGCCGAGGTTGCGCGCCTGTGCCCGCCCCTGCCGCTCGCCCCGCAGCACCAGCAGGCGCGGGTCGGCGGAGAGCCACCGGTGCGGATGCGCGTCGCCGTCGTCCTCGGCGACGCGATCGTCGATCACCACGATCTCGGCCCTCGGGTTGTCCCCGATCGAGGCCAGCGCGCGGCGCAGACCGTAGGGTTGGCCATTGGCATGAACGATGATCGTCAGGTCGGGACGGGTTGTCATGGGAAGCGCCTTCGCCGGATGTCGCTTGCGTATTTGCATATAACGGGCCAGCCGATTGAATGCGGTATCGGCGCTAACACCGTCGCAATTTGCGACGCAAATGTCGATGCATCTTCGCGAAGGATGCCACTTGGCATGAGGCATGCTGTCACAGCCTCGTCGATGCCGGCCGCGAGGCTCCGGCATGGGCGCAAGGAACACCTCG
>JAKBCB010000418.1 GCA_021808185.1 Pseudomonadota bacterium | reverse complement strand
CACGGTGCTGCCGCCGGCCTCGCCGGGGCGGGACGAGCAGGGCGGAACCCGGCGTCTGGCGCTGTTCATGAACGCGCTCGCCACGCTGGCGCCAAAGATCGAGATCGCGCATTTCGTGCCCGAGGCAGCCATTGCGGCCACGGGGGACCCGGCGCGGGTCGATCGCGAGCAGTCGGACTACTGGAAGCATCCGGTCGGGGTGACGCTGATCGCGAACCACCAACGGCGGGAGACCTTTCGCAACCACTACCTCTCCGGCGTGCTGGACGCCGCCGAGCAGCCCCTGGTCCACCATTTCGCCGGCGCGGCGCAGGCGGCGGCCGTGGGGGAGCTGCTGGACCGCAAGCCCGATCTGGTGCTGGTGAACGGGCTGGCGGCGATGTGTGCGGTGCTGCGCTCGGGCCGGCGCCCGCCGCGTCTGTTCTTCGACCAGATGGACATCGACCATCTGGTGCGCCTGCGCTGGTGCCTGCAACCACCGCTGTCGCCCGGCAAGCTCGCCTATCTCGCGCACATGCCGGCACTGATCGCCGCCGAGCGGCGGAGCGGCGCGCTGGCCAGGATGACGTTCGCCTGCTCGCAAGGGGATCGCCGGCATCTGCGGCGGATCGGCATCGGCAAGGTCGCGGTCATTGCGAACGCGGTCGCCCTGCCGGCCGACCCGCCCCCGCTTCCCGCCGCGCCGACACTGCTGTTCCTGGGCTCCGGCGGGCACGCGCCGAACATCCAGGCCATCGAGCGGCTGGTCACCCGCATCATGCCCCTGGTGCTCCGGCAGGCCCCGCAGGCGCGCCTGCTGATCGCCGGCAAGGGCAGCGACACGCTGCCGTCCCGTCGCGAAACGCAGGCCGGCATCGAGTATCTCGGCTTCGTTCCCGACCTCGCCGGGCTGTATGCGCGCGCCCGGGTGGTGTGCTGCCCGATCACGCAGGGGGGCGGCACGCGGGTCAAGCTGGTGGAGGGGGCGGCCTACGCGCGGCCCCTGGTTGCAACCCGCATCGGCGCCGAGGGGCTGGATTTCGCCGACGGGCGGGAGATCCTGCTGCGCGACAGCGACACGGCGTTTGCCGCGGCGTGCGTCGAGCTGCTGCGCGATCCCGGCCGGTGCCAGCGGCTTGGCGAGGCCGCGCGCGCCAAGGCGCTCGACATGTACGACGCGGATCGGGTGCGCGATACCATCGTCCGATTGCTACAACAGTCCTGAGGATCGGCCCGCCGCCGCCAGCCATCGCGCCGGCGCCGGCATCCGGCGCACCGGATCGTAGGCGCCGCCACGGCCGAGCAAGCCATCCCACAGCCCGGCCATGATGGCATGCCGCGTCGCCGGGCTGTTCCGCGTGGCATCCGCCAGCCGCAATTGCCGCCGCAGCGTCCACAACACCGGCCGCGACGCGCGGGCGTGCAAATGCTTGCGCCAGAACAGGATTTCATTGCGCGCCATGAAATAATAGAAATGCGGCCGGCCCAGCCCGGTCGCGGCCGGCGGCTTGGCCGCGTGGCCAACCGTGACGCCGAACGCCAGATGGTTGCGAAACCCCGCGCGCAGCGCCCGCCAGGCGTAGTCGGTGTCCTCCCAATAGGCGAAGAACCGCTCGTCCAGCACGCCGATGCGCTCGACCAGGGCGCGCCGCGCCAGCAGCGCCGTGCCGGTCAGCACGAACCGCTCCGGGTATGCCGCCTGCCACGCCTGCCCCTGTGCCGGGTCCTCCGTGGTCTGGTAGCCGCCGCCCGCGATGTCGATCAGCCCGCCGGCGAAATCGTACCCGGTGCCGGGGGCGGCGCGCGCGATCAGCGGGCTGAGCAGGCCGATCCCCGGGTCCGCCCCGGCGATGGCCACCAGCCGGCTCAGCACGTCGGGCGCGGCGACGGCGTCGTTGTTGAACAGCCAGACAAACTCCGCGCCGTCCGCCAGCGCCGCCCGGATCGCCAGATTGTTGCCCCCGGTGTAGCCGAGATTTTTTCCGCACTCATGCAGCGCAACGTCGGAAAACTCCCCCCGCAGCGCGGGAACAGACCCATCCGTCGAGGCATTGTCCACCACCCGGATGCTCAGCGCCGGATAGTCCTGCGCCCGCAGCGCCAGCAGGCAGGCGCGGGTGTCGGGATAATTATTCCAGCTCAGCACAATCGCGGTGACGCGTGGTGCCGCCATGCTCAGCCGCCGCCGCCCGCCGCCTTGCGCGCCAGCGCGGCGCGAATGCGATGGATCGCGGTCTCGCCCTTGGGGCCTTCGCGGCGCTCGATCAGGATCAGGTTCTTCTCGAACCAGATCGCGCCGATATTGGCCGCAAGGCGCGCCAGCGCCGGATCGACGCCATCCGCGGATTCGAACTCGTCGGCATTGAGGTAGCGCGCGAGGCCGAGGAAATGGCCGACGCAGGTCGCGGCGAAATCCGGGCTCTCGATCGGCGCCCCGTCCCAGCCGCCGAACCGCCAGAACGAGGTCATCACGTCCTCGATCACATACACCCCGCCATCGCGCAGCGCGTCGAACATGCGGTGGAAGGTGAAAATCTGGTGGCGGCTGAGATGCGAGCCGTCGTCGATGATGATGTCGAACGGCCCCTCCCGCTCGCGCAGCATGGCGAGGTCGGCCTCGCTGGATTGATCCACCCGGTAGATGCGCGTGCCGGCGGTGGCGAGGCCCGGCTTGTCCTCGATGTCGCAGGCAACGATGCGCCCGCGCGGGAAATACGCCTGCCACGCCGTCAGCGACTGGCCGCCGAGGCTGAAATCGTAGCCGCCGATGCCGATCTCCAGCAGCTTGACCCGGCGGTAGCGGAAGCGGGCGAAGGCGCGGGCATAGGCGTGGCCGTACAGGTGCCCGTCCGGCTGGTGCTTGTCCGAGCCGGCGCGGCGCAGCAGCGTGGCAAGCGGGATCGGCACCCAGCACAGCAGCGTCGCGACCGCCGCGCGCAGCCGGTAGCGCGCCACCGCGATGCGGCGATGCACCGCCCGCTTCTCCGCCTCGCTCCGGCGGTCCCAGCCCAGTGCCCGCTTCAGCAGGCCGCTCGCCACGCCGGACACGCCCGCGCTCATGCCGCTTTGCCCCCGATCGCCCGCAACCCGCGCAGCCGGCGCGCCGCCCCGCCGGCCAGCGCCAGCAGGTCGCGCTCCGGCCCGTCCGGGCGCCCGGACGCGAGCCAGGCGAGCCCGACCGAGGCGACATAGATCGCGGCGCCCGCCGCCGCCGTGCCCAGCATGTGCGGCCACGGCGCCCGCGCCACCGGCACCATGCCGAGGCCGAGCCAGACCAGCGCGCCGCCCATCACGGCTGCCCCCAGCACGCTGCGCCAGATCGCGCGCAGCAGGTCGGAGGGGCGCACCCGGAAGCGCCGCATCGCGATGCCGATGGTCGTGGCCTGCTCGCACGCCCCCACCCCCGTCGCCACCAGCGCCGCCGTCAGCAGCGTGCCGCCGGGCAGCAGCGTCAGCATCAGCCCCGCGCGCAGCAGCCCACCGGCCAGGGTGATGAGGAACATGGTGCGCAGCATGGCGTAGGCGGAAAACAGCGTGGAGCTGATATTGCCCAGCGCCGAGATGGTGGCGCCGATGCCGATCACCTGGATGATCGGGATGGCGGCCAGCCATTTCTCGCCGAACGCCACCCGCACCAGCGGATCGGCCACCATGGCGATGCCCACCCCGGCCGGCAGCACCAGCATGGCGGTGGCGGCGAGCAGCCGCAGATAGGTCGGTGCCACGCCGCCCCCGCCATGGCGCAGCTGCGAGAAGCCGGGGAAGCAAGCGCGGCAGAGCGGCT
>JAKBCB010000014.1 GCA_021808185.1 Pseudomonadota bacterium | reverse complement strand
TCGTCGATAACATCGGCCTGCCGATCAGCGGCATCAACATGGCCTACAGCAACTCGGGCACCATCGGCCCGCAGGACGCCGACATCCTGATCTCGCTGAAGCCCGACCACGCGCCGACGCAGGACTACGTCGATCGGCTGCGCGAGCAGTTGCCGCAGCACTTCCCCGGCACCTCGTTCGCGTTCCTGCCCGCCGACATCACCACGCAGATCCTGAATTTCGGCCTGCCCGCGCCGATCGACGTGCAGGTGATCGGCAACAACCTCGTGGCCAACCGCGCCTATGCCGCCATGCTGTTGAGCAAGATCAGCAAGGTCGCGGGTGTCGCCGACCCGCGCATCCAGCAGGCGTTCGACGCGCCGACGCTGAAGGTGGACGTGGACCGGGGGCTTGCCATGGAAGTCGGGCTGACCGAGCGCGACGTGGCGAACAGCATGCTCGACAACCTCGCCGGCAGCATCCAGACCGCGCCGACCTTCTGGCTCAACCCGAAGAACGGCGTGTCCTATCCGATCGTGGTGCAGATGCCGCAGTACAAGATCGACACCATGGGCGACCTCGCGCAGATGCCGGTCACGGGGCATGACAACACGCAGGTGCTGGGCGGTGTCGCGGCGATTTCCCGCACCACCAGCGACGGCGTGGTGTCGCACTACAACGTGCAACCGCTGATCGACATCTACGCCTCGGTGCACGGCCGCGACCTCGGCGCCGTGGCCGAGGACATCCAGCGCATCCTGCGCGACACCGCCAAGGACGTGCCGCTCGGCTCCACCGTCGCGGTGCGCGGGCAGGTCCAGACCATGACGACGGCGTATTCGCAGCTGCTGTTCGGCCTCGGCTTCTCGATCGTGCTGATCTATCTGCTGGTGGTGGTGAACTTCCAGTCCTGGCTCGACCCGTTCGTCATCATCACCGCCCTGCCGGCGGCGCTGGCCGGGATCGTGTGGATGCTGTTCATCAGCCACACCCCGCTGTCGGTGCCGGCGCTGACCGGGGCCATCATGTGCATGGGTGTCGCGACCGCGAACAGCATCCTGGTGGTCAGCTTCGCGCGCGAGCAGTTGGCGGCGGGCAAGACCGCGCTGACCGCCGCGATCGAGGCCGGCGGCACGCGCTTCCGCCCGGTGCTGATGACGGCGATGGCCATGGCGATCGGCATGGTGCCGATGGCGTTCAGCGGCGACCAGAACGCGCCGCTGGGCAAGGCGGTGATCGGCGGCCTGATCTGTGCCACCATGGCCACGCTGCTGTTCGTGCCAGCGGTGTTCAGCATCGTGCACGGCGGCGCCAAGCACCCCCGCCGCCACGGCTCGGCGCCGGAGCCGGAGCCGCAGAGCATGCCGGCCTGATCCATCCGGGGCCCGGCGATCAGGTCAGGCCGATCACGGTCGCCAGCAGCCCCGGAAACCGGCCCTCGATCTCCGGTCGCAACGCCACTTGGCAGCGCGCCCCCTCGCGGCGGGTGCGGATCAGCCCGGCCATGCGCAGCACCTTCATGTGGTGGCTCAGCGTGGAGGCCGCGAGATGCGTGTCGAACTCGCCCCAGCCCCGCTCGCCGCCCTCACGCAGGCGCGCCACGATCGACAGGCGCAGCGGGTCGCTGAGCGCGTGCAGCACCTCCGGCAAGGTCACGTCCTCCAGCGCCGGATGCTGGTAGGCGTCCTGCGTCATCGCGTCCCCCCCTCCCACTCGGCCGCAATCATCCTATATTCGACGAACATCGAACACCAGCGCGCCGGCGGTGCCGGCCGAACCCAAGGATTGCCCCTTATGCCCGGCCTTTTCGATCCGCTGCGCGTCGGCGACCTCGTGCTGCCCAACCGCGTGCTGATGGCCCCGCTCACCCGCGCCCGCGCCACCGACGCGCGCGTGCCGACGGCGCTGATGCGAGACTACTACGTGCAGCGCGCCTCGGCGGGCCTGATTCTCTCGGAAGCGACCTCCGTGACGCCGATGGGCGTGGGCTACGCCAACACCCCGGGCATCTGGTCCGCGGCGCAGATCGAGGCCTGGCGCGCCATCACCGAGGCGGTGCACGCGGCGGGCGGGCGGATGTTCCTGCAATTGTGGCATGTCGGCCGCATCTCCGACCCATCGTTGCTGGACGGCCAGCCGCCGGTCGCGCCCAGCGCCATCGCGGCACGCGGCCATGTCAGCCTGCTGCGCCCGCAGCGGCCGTATCCGGTGCCGCGCGCGCTGGCCACCGAGGAACTGGCGGGCGTGGTCGAGGCGTATCGCCAGGGGGCCGAGAACGCGCAGAAGGCCGGCTTCGACGGCGTGGAGATCCACGGCGCCAACGGCTACCTGCTCGACCAGTTCCTCCAGGATGGCAGCAACCACCGCACCGACGGCTATGGCGGCTCGATCGAGAACCGCGCGCGGCTGATGCTGGACGTCACCGACGCGGTGGTGTCGGTCTGGGGCGCGGGGCGCGTCGGCATGCATCTGGCCCCGCGCGGGGATGCGCACGACATGGGCGACAGCGACCGCGCGGCGACGTTCGGCTATGTCGCGCGGGAGCTGGGCCGGCGCGGCATCGCCTTCATTTGCGCCCGCGAGCACGTCGCCGATGACCGGCTCGCCCCGTCGCTGCGCGCGGCGTTCGGCGGCGTGTATATCGTCAACGAGCGCTTCACCCTGGAGCAGGCCGAGGACGATCTGCGGCATGGCCGGGCGGACGCGGTGGCGTTCGGCGTGAAGTTCATCGCCAACCCCGACCTGCCGGCGCGCCTGCAAGCTGGTGCTGCACTGAACGAGCCGAACCCGGCGACGTTCTATGGCGGCGGCGCGCACGGCTACACCGACTACCCCACCCTGCAACGCGCTGCCGCCTGATCCACCGCCGCATTGCCCGCGACGGTGCGAGCGACCATGCTCGCGCCGTCGCGGGAGATATCCATGCAGGATCTGTTGCAAGGCGCCGAGGCCGCCGCCGTGCTGCTACGCGGGCGCGCCGAGACCGTCGCGGTCGCGGAATCCTCCGCCGGCGGCCTGATCGCCGCGGCACTGCTGGCGCAGCCGGGCGCCTCGGCGTACTTCGCCGGCGGGGCCGTGGTGTACACGCGCCACGCCCGCGCGGCGCTGCTCGGCATCACCCCGGCCGACATGGCGGGCCTTCGCCCCTCCACCGAAGCCTATGCCCTGCTGCTCGCGCGCCGTATCCGCGACCGCCTCGGCGCCACCTGGGGGCTGGCGGAGACCGGGGCCGCCGGTCCCACTGGCAACAGTTACGGCGACGCGCCGGGGCATGGCTGCATCGCCATCGCGGGGCCGGTCGAGATCGCCCGCACGCTGGAAACCGGCACGGCGGATCGTGCCGGGAACATGCGCGCCTTCGCCGCCGCCGCACTGGCGCTGCTGCACGCGGCGGCCGGCACGGCGCCTTGACCGGTGGCGAAGGCTAACGGCGTTAGCCTTCAGGCATCGGCCAACTCGACGACGAATTCGCTGCCGCCGTCCGGCCGCGCCGCGCAACGCGCCTGCCCGCCATGGCGTTCGGCGATCTGGCGCACCAGGGCCAGGCCCAGCCCCCACCCGCCAGCCGCCTCGGCGCGGCCCGCAGGGCGGTAGAACGGCTCGAACACCCGCTCCCGCTCGCCCTCGGGCACGCCCGGCCCGTGGTCGCGCACGACGATGCGCGGGCGGCCGGAGGGCGCGCGGCCAACCACCACCTCGACCGGCGGCGCGCCGTGCTTGACGGCGTTTTCCAACAGGTTGCGCAGCATGCGCCGCAACAGGCGCGGCTCGCCGCGCAGCTCGACCACCTCGCCTTCCGCCGCCGCTCCCACCCGCGCGGCTTCCTCGGCGGCCAGCGCCAGCAGGTCCAGCTTCTCCGTCGCGCCGCCCGGCCCGAGTTGGTCGAGGCGGCTGGCCAGCAGGATTTCGTCGATCAACTGATCGAGTTCGCCCAGGTTGCGCGCGATCTCCACGCGCACCGAGGATGACGGCTCCTGCTCCCACATCTCCACCGCCACCGACAGCCGCGCGAGCGGGGAGCGCAGTTCGTGGCTGGCATTGGCGAGCAGCGCGCGATGCGCGTGCAGCAGCGCCTGGATGCGGTCCGCCGCCTGGTTGAAGCTGCGCGCGACAGCGGCGATCTCGTCCTGGCCCCGCACGGGCACGCGGGCGGCAAGGTCGCCGCCGCCGAACCGCTCGACGCCCTGGCGCAGCCGCTCCAGCCGATGCGTCAGGCGCGCCACGATGGGCAGGGCGGCGAAGCCGACGGCAACCGCCACCAGCACGAGGACCAGCAGCACATGCCAGCCGGGCCGGCGCAGCGCCACGCCGAAGCGGGCCAGCACCGTGCGCCCGTCGTGCAGATGGAACGCCCAGACATGCCGCCCCGGCTCGCCGTGCCACGCGCCGTCCTCGAACACATCTCCGCGCAGCAGGTGGCGGCCGGCCACGGCGAGGGGCTGGCCATCGGGGCCGAGCACGGTGACGTCGCCCTCGATGGCCCGCGCGAGCCGCCCCGCCGCCGCCGCCGTCGCGCCCGGCGGATCCTCCGAGGGCGGTAGCGCCGCCTCCAGCAGCCGCACCGGCATCCGGCTCCAAACGTCCAGCGGCGTCTCCCCGACCACGCTCCAGAGCACGGCCACCAGCACCGCCGCAACGATCAGGCTGCCCAGCAAGGTGAGGTAGATGCGCCAGAACAGCCGCGCCGCGATCATGCCGTGTCGTCCTGGCTGCGCGCGAACACGTAGCCGGCGCCGCGCACGGTGATGATCCGGCGCGGGTGCTTGGGGTCGGTCTCGATGGCGGCGCGGATGCGGGAGATGTGCACGTCGATGGAGCGGTCGAAGGCTTCCAGCTCCTCGCCCTTCACCGCGTCCATCAGCCGCTCCCGGCTGAGTACGCGGCCCGGATGTTCGGCCAGCGCCACCAGCAGGTCGAACTGGTAGCTGGTCAGCGCCACCTCCCGCCCCTCGACGCGGACCACGCGCGCGCCGCGGTCGATCTCCATCTGGCCGAAGCGCAGCGGCGCCGGGCCGCCCGGCATGTCGCCGCGCCGGCGCCGCAGCAGGGCGCGCACGCGGGCCAGCAACTCACGGGTGCCGAAGGGTTTCGCGAGGTAGTCGTCCGCGCCGAGTTCCAGGCCGACCACCCGGTCGGTCTCCTCGCCGCGCGCGGTCAGCATCAGGATCGGGATGTCCGATTGTGCGCGCACCCGCCGGCACAGTTCGAGGCCATCGGCATCGGGCAGCATCAGATCGAGGATCAGCGCGTCGAACGCCTCACGCCGCAGCGCCGCGAGGCCCTCCGCCGCCGTCGCCCGCGCCTCCAGCCTCAAGCCGTTGGCGGCGAGGTAGTCCACGAGCATGGCGGTCAGCCGCGTATCGTCGTCCACGATCAGCACCCGCGCCATGGCCGTCCCCTCGTCGTGCGTGGCGGGAGTCTAAGCTGGATTCCACTGAACATGACACCGAAGCTCCCCCTCCCGGCGCGGGAAGGGGATTTTCGTGTGTCGCCCGGAACCACCCCGGCGCGGGTCAGTCGGGCCGATGCTGGTGGAACTCCTCGACCGCCTGGCCGAGCTTGGCGCGCTGCTCCGGCGTCAGCACCTCGGCGGCGTCGGCCACCGCCTTGCTGAGCCGCTGGGAGACCTGATCCATCTGGGCGATCCGGTCGGCGCGCAGTTTCTCGATCGCCGCGCGGTCGATTTGCGGCGCCTCCAGCAGCGCCAGCGCCTTCTCATGCGTGCCGACCATCTCGGCGCGCAGCGGGTCGATGTCGTGCGCGGCGGCTTCGATGATGGCGTTGACACGCGCCTGCTGGTCCGCCGTCGCATCCGCCTTCTGCAACATGCGATCGACCCGATGCTCGATCATCTGCACCGGAATGCCGTCGCGCATGTTCCACATGCGGTGATGGCCTTCCCAGGCGCGCGCCGCGCCGGCGGCGCCGGCCAGCAGCGCCACCACGGCGACGCCACCGATGAGCAGGCGGCGGCCGGGCCGGCCGCGGCGGCGCGTGGTGGCGTTCGGGGTATCGCTCATGATCTCTGTCCTCTCGGTCCGGCAGCGACCATCGCTGCGTCAGACAGGAAGATGGTCGGCGTGCGTTGCGGACATTCATGGCTTGGGTAAAGTTGTGTAAAGACCGGCAACCGCCATGAACCAGGGAGCCGCCGCGTGCCGAGCGTCAGCCATCGTCGTGCCTTCCTCGCCGGACTGACGGCCATGCTGGCTCCAGCGATATCCCGCGCCGCCACCACCATCGAATCCGCCACGGCGCGGATCGCCGCGCTCGAAGCGCGGGCCGGCGGCCGCCTCGGCGTCGCGGTGCTCGACACCGGCAGCGGCGCGATGATGGCGCACCGCGCCGACGAACGCTTCGCCATGTGCAGCACGTTCAAGCTGCTCGCGGCGGCGGCGGTGCTGCGGCGGGTGGAGACAGGAGCCGAGCGGCTCGACCGCAGGATTGCCTACGGGCCGGACGATCTGACCACCTATGCGCCGGTGACGAAGACGCATCTGGCCGAGGGCGGCATGAGCGTGGCCGATCTGTGCGCGGCGGCGATTGACTGGAGCGACAACACGGCGGGCAACCTGCTGCTGGGAAGCCTCGGCGGCCCGGCGGGCCTGACCGCCTACGCACGCTCGCTGGGCGACGGCGTGACGCGCCTGGACCGCACCGAACCAGATCTGAATACCGCCATCCCCGGCGATGCGCGCGACACCACGACGCCGCTGGCGATGCTGCGCGACATGCGGGCGTTGCTTCTGGGCCCGGCACTTTCCGAATCCTCGCGCCGGCAACTACAGACTTGGCTGATCGGCGACAAGGTGGGCGACAAGCGCCTGCGCGCTGGCGTGCCCGCGTCCTGGCGCGTCGGCGACAAGACCGGCAGCGGCGACAACGGCACCGCCAACACCATCGCGATCCTGTGGCCACCCGGCCGCGCGCCCATCCTGGCCACGGTTTACTATACGGAGTCGAGCGCGCCGATGGACGCGCGCAACGCGCTGCACAAGGACGTGGGCGGCGTCATCGCCAGCGTCTTCTGATGGCAGGATGGCTCAGGGAAACAGCGGCCCCGCCGGGATGCTGGCGGGCAGGTCCGACGCATTCCACCCGCCGCCGAGCGCGCCGATCAGCGCCACACTCGCCGCCAGCCGGTTCTGCGCGATCGACAGCGCCGTTTGCTCGTCGGCCAGCAGCAGCGTCTGCTCGGTGATGACGGCGGTGTAGACGACGGTGCCGGCGCGGTATTCGTTCAATGTGACTTCAAGCGCGTGCCGCGCCGAGTCGATGGCCGCCGCTTCCGCCGCCGCCTGATCCTGCAAGACGCGCAGCGTGGAAAGCTGGTCCTCGACCTGCTGGAACGCGCTGAGCACGGTCTGGCGATAGGTCGCCACCGACTGATCGTAGCCGGCGCGCGCCGCCTCGACGGCCGCGGTGCGCTGCCCCGCGTCGAACAGCGTCTCGCTCGCCGCCCCGCCCAGCGACCACACGCGGTTGGCCACGTTGAACAGGTTGCTCAACGGATTGCCGGCGTAGCCGAACAGGCCGGAGAGCGTGATGTCAGGGTAGAACGCGGCGACGGCAACGCCGATCAGTGCGTTCTGCTGCGCCATCACGCGCTCCGCCGCCGCGATGTCCGGCCGACGTTCCAGCAGCGCCGAGGGCACGCCGGCCGGCACCACCGGCACTTCGCGCGTCAGCAACGCGGGTGCCATGGTCAACTCCGACGGCGCGTGCCCGCTCAAGACGGCGATGGCGTGCTCGTACTGCGCGCGCAGCACCCCGACCGCGACGAGCAGCGCCTGCGTGGATTGCAACTGAGCCTGCGCGGTGACGACATCCGCGCGCGAGGCGGTGCCGGCGTCGTACTGGTTCTGCGTGATCTGGAGCGAATGCTGATATTCCGCGACCGTCCGGGTCAGCAGGTCGGCAAGCGAATCCTGCGCCCGCAGGCCGAAATAGTCGGTGGCCAGCGCAACTTGCGCCGACAGCGTGGCGTTGGCGAGATCGGCGGCACTGACCTGCGCCGCCGCCGTCTGGCTTTCCACCTGCCGGCGGATGCGGCCCCAGACATCGAGATCCCAACTGGCGCTGGCTTCCACGGCACCCGTGGTGCTGGTGGGGCTGAGGCCGCCGAACCCACCAGTGCCGCCGGCGCCGCGCTGGCCGTTGGCGGTGAGGCCGATCAGCGGCAACTGCGCCGACCGCGCCTCCCACACCAGCGCCTGGGCCTGACGGAACGCCGCCGCGAAGGCGCGGACGTTCTGGTTGGAGATGGCAACCTGCCGCTCCAGCGCATCGAGATCCGGATCGTGGAACACCGACCACCACGCGCCGCGGTCGATCCCGTCGCGCGGAGTGCTCGGCTTCCAGCCGGCGAGTTCCTTGAACGCGGCGGCGGGTGGCGCGGCGGGCTTGCCGTAGTCCGGCCCGACGGTGCAGCCCGCCAGCAGCAGGACGCAGACGGCAACGACGGATTGTCTCATTCCGCCGCCTCCGGCGCGGCACCGCGCGCGCGCCTGACCCACAGCCGGAACGTGTCCAGATACAGGTAGATCACCGGCGTGGTGTAGAGCGTGAGCACCTGGCTGAGCAGCAGGCCGCCGACGATGGAGATGCCGAGCGGGCGGCGAATCTCGCCGCCATCGCCGAAGCTCAGCGCCAGCGGCACGGCCCCCAGCATCGCGGCCATCGTCGTCATCATGATCGGGCGGAAGCGCAGCAGGCACGCGCGCTGGATCGCCTCGCGCGGGGAGGCGCCGCGTTCGCGTTCCTCGGCGATGGCGAAATCGATCATCATGATGGCGTTCTTCTTGACGATGCCGATCAGCAGGATGACGCCGATCAGCGCGATGATGCTGAACTCGGTGTGGAAGGCCATCAGCGCCAGCACCGCGCCGACGCCGGCCGAGGGCAGCGTGGAGAGGATGGTCAGCGGGTGGATCAGATTCTCGTAGAGAATGCCGAGCACGATATAGACGGCGGCCAGGGCTGCCGCGATCAGCAGTGTTTCGCTGGCCAGGGCACTCGCGAACACCGCCGCCGTGCCGGCGAAAGTACCCCGAATGCTGGCGGGCATGCCGATCTGCCGCGTTGCCGCGGCGACGGCGGCCTGCGCGTCGCTGAGCGATTTGCCCTGCGCGAGGTTGAAGGAAATCGTCGTGGCCACGAACAGGCCCTGATGGTTCACCGATAGCGGCGTGTTGCCGGGTGCGTAGCGGGTGAAGGCGGCGAGCGGCACCATCGTCTCCTTGCTGGTGCTGACGGCCGCGCCCGCCGAGGCGAGGCCCTTGCCGGTGCTCGCCAGCGCGTTGGTCGCGGCGTTGCGCACCGAACTGGCCGAGGTGGCGGCAGCGACAGCGGCGGCCTGCGCGCCAGTGACGGTGCCGGGCAGCGCGTTCGTGGTCTGCGTGCCGCTCGCGGTGCCGGCCGAGGTGCTGACATACAGATCGTCCAGCATGTCCGGGCGCTGCCAGTAGCGCGGCTCGACCTCCATGACGACGTGATACTGATTGAGCGCGCTGTAGATGACCGATACCTGGCGCTGGCCGAAGGCGTCGTACAGCGTGTTGTCGATCTGGAACGGCGTGACGTTCAGGCGGGCGGCGGTGTCGCGGTCGTAGGTGATGTCGGTCTCCAGGCCGCGCTGCTGCTGGTCGGTGCTGACGTCGGCCAGTACCGGGCTGTGCTGCAACACCGCGAGCAGTTTCGGCGCCCATTCGTAAAGTTCGGTGGTGCTGTCGCCCTGCAACGTGTACTCGTATTGCGCGTTGGACTGGCGGCCGCCGACGCGGATGTCCTGTACGGCCTGTAGGTACAACTGCCCGCCGGGCACGGTGGCCAGCTCGCGGCGCAGCCGGGCGATCACCGTCATCACGCTGTCCTTGCGCTGCGTCAGCGGCTTGAGCGAGACGTAGGCGCTGGCGGTGTTGGTCTGCGACCGCCCGCCGCCACCGCCACCGCTGAAGCCGACGACGTTGCGCACGGCCGGATCGTGCTGCACGATGCCCATGAGCTGCGCGAGCTTCTCGCGCATCAACTGAAATGAGATGCTCTGGTCGGCGACAAGCGCGCCGATCATCCGGCCGGTGTCCTGCTGCGGGAACAGACCTTTCGGAATTTCCGTGAACAGCACGACGTTCATGGCGATGGTGACGAACAGGATCAGCATGACCATGGCGCCATGGCGCAGCGCCCAGCCCAGCGTGCGGCCGTAGAACGCCACCACGCGGTCGAACATGCCGCGCCGGCGGGGGCGGTCCGCGCGGCGGGGGCGCAGCAGCAGCGCGCACATCATCGGTGTCGTGGTCAGCGAGATGACCAGCGAGACTCCGATGGCCAGCGACAGCGTCACCGCGAACTCACGGAACAGCCGGCCAACGATGCCGCCCATCAGCAGGATCGGGATGAACACGGCGATCAGCGACACGCTGATCGAGATCACGGTGAAGCCGACTTCCTTCGCCCCCTGCAACGCCGCCTGAACACGGGGAATGCCGGCCTCCAGGTGACGCTCGATATTCTCCAGCACGACGATGGCGTCATCGACGACGAAGCCGGTGGCGATGGTCAGTGCCATCAGCGAGAGGTTGTCCAGGCTGTAGCCGAGCAGGTACATCGCGGCGAAGGTGCCGATGATCGAGACCGGCACGGCGACGAACGGGATGATCGTGGCGCGCCATTCGCGCAGGAACAGGAACACCACCGCCGTCACCAGGGCCACGGCGATCAGCAGCGTGCGCTCGGTGTCGTGCAGCGAGGCGCGGATGGTGGTGGTGCGGTCGATCGCCTCGGTGATGTCGATATCGGCGGGCATCGCGGCCTTGAGATGCGGCAGTTCGGCCTTCACCCCGTCCACGGTCTCGATGATGTTCGCCCCCGGCTGGCGGAATAGCACCACGAGAACCGCCGCCTTGCCGTTGGAGAAGCCCTCGTTGCGCAGATCCTCCACGGAATCGACGACATCCGCGACATCGGTCAGGCGCACCGCGGTACCGTTGCGGTAGGCGATCACCAGCGGGCGATAATCCTCCGCGCGGCTGGCCTGATCGTTTGTGTAGATCTGGTAGTGCGCGTCGCCCTGCTCGATGGCGCCCTTGGGGCTGTTGGCGTTGGCCGAGGCCAGCGCCGCGCGCACGTCCTCAAGCCCGATGCCATATTTGAACAGCGCCTGCGGATTGAGCTCGACCCGCACCGCCGGCAGCGCCGACCCGCCGATGATGACCTGGCCGATCCCGGGCAGTTGCGACAGGCTCTGTTGCAGCACGTTGCTGGCCGCGTCGTAGAGCTGTCCGCGCGAAAGTGTCCTGGAGGTCAGCGCGAGAATCAGGATCGGCGCATCCGCCGGGTTGACCTTGCGGTAGGTCGGGTTGGTGCGCAGGTTCACCGGCAGATCCGCGCGCGCCGCGTTGATCGCCGCCTCCACGTCGCGCGCCGCACCGTCGATGTCGCGGTTCAGGCCGAATTGCAGCGTGATGCGCGCCTGCCCGACCGAGCTTTGCGAGGTCATCTCGGCAACGTCGGCGATCTGCCCCAGATGCCGCTCCAGCGGGCTTGCGACCGAGGTCGCGACGGTGTCGGGGCTGGCGCCGGGCAGTTGCGCGGTGATCGAGATGGTCGGGAAGTCCACCTGCGGCAGCGGCGAGACCGGCAGCTTGAAATACGCCAGCATCCCGGCGAGCGCGATGCCGATGGTCAGCAGCGTGGTGGCCACCGGGCGCGAGATGAACGGTGCCGACAGATTCACGGCCGCGCCTCACCGCCAGCTGCACGCCGGCCGGACAGGCGCAGCGCCAGCCGATCGAACGCGAGGTAGATCACCGGCGTCGTGAACAGCGTCAGCACCTGGCTGACAACCAGCCCGCCGACGATGGCGATGCCGAGCGGGCGGCGCAGTTCCGAGCCGGTGCCGGTGCCGAGCATCAGCGGCAGCGCGCCCAGCAGGGCGGCCATCGTGGTCATCATGATCGGGCGGAAGCGCAGCATGCACGCCTGGAAGATCGCCTCGCGCGGCGGCTTGCCCTCGACCCGCTCAGCCTCAATCGCGAAGTCGATCATCATGATCGCGTTCTTCTTGACGATGCCGATCAGCAGGATGATGCCGATAATGCCGATCACATCGAGATCGTTCCCCGCCACCATCAGCGCCAGCAGCGCGCCGAGGCCGGCCGAAGGCAGCGTCGAGAGAATCGTCACCGGGTGAACGAAGCTTTCGTACAGCACGCCGAGCACGATGTACATCGTCGCCACCGCCGCCAGCAGCAGCAGCGCCTCGTTGGTCAGCGAGGACTGGAACGCCGAAGCGGCACCCTGGAACGCGGTGGTGAAACTGTCCGGCAGGCCGATATCCACCTCCGCCTGGCGGATCGCCGCGACCGCGGCCCCCAGCGAGGCGCCGGGCGCGAGGTTGAACGAGACCAGCGTCGAAGGGAATTGGCCGAAATGCGAGATTTGCAGCGGCCCCGTGCGCTGCTCCAGCTTCACCACGGCACTCAGCGGCACCTGCCCGTTCGGCGACAGCGCGCTCGGCAGGTACATCTGCGAGAGCCCGGCGAGGGAATTCTGGATCGAGGGGTCCGCCTCCAGGATCACGCGGTACTGGTTGGACTGGGTGTAGATCGTCGAGATGATGCGCTGACCGAAGGAATCGTACAGCGCGTTGTCCACCGTGGCCGGGGTGATGCCAAAGCGGCTTGCGGTCGCGCGGTCGATGGTCAGCATCACCTGCTGGCCCTGCTGTTGCAGGTCGCTGGCCACGTCCACGAGTTCAGGCTGCGCGTTCAGTCGTTCGATCAGTTTCGGCACCCAGGACTGAAATTCCGTCGGGTTGGCGTCCTCCAGCACGAACTGGTATTGCGTGCGACTGACGGTGGATTCGATCGTGAGATCCTGCACCGGCTGCATGTACAGCCGGATGTCGGTGACGCCCGCGACTTCCTGTTGCAGCCGGCGGACGATCTCGCCGGCGGTCGCGCTGCGCTCGTCGTGCGGTTTCAGCACGATCAGGAAACGGCCGCTGTTCAGCGAGGTGTTGGCGCCATCCACGCCGATAAACGAACTCAGCCCGACCACGTCCGGGTCCTTCAGGATCGCCGCCGCCAGCGCTTCCTGCCGCCGTGCCATGGCGCCGTAGGAGATGCTTTGCGCGGTCTCGGAAATGCCCTGGATCTCGCCGGTGTCCTGCACCGGGAAGAAGCCTTTCGGAATCTGAACATACAGCACGAGCGTCAGCGCCAGCGTGCCGACGGCGACGAGCAGCGTCAGGCCCTGGCGGTCCAGCACCCAGTTCAGCGCGCGACCGTACTGGCGGATCGTCCACTCGAACCCGCGCTCGGCCGCGAGGTCGAGGCGCCCGCGCTCCGCCTCCGGCCGGTGGCGCACCAGCTTGGCGCACATCATCGGCACCAGCGTCAGCGCCACCACGGCGGAGATGACGATGGTGACGGCGAGCGTGAGGGCGAATTCGTGGAACAGCCGCCCCACCACATCGCCCATGAACAGCAGCGGGATCAGCACCGCGATCAGCGAGACGGTCAGCGAGATGATGGTGAAACCGATCTGCGCCGCCCCGGTCAGCGCCGCTTGCAGCGGCTTCTCGCCCGCCTCCACATAGCGGGAGATGTTCTCGATCATCACGATGGCATCATCCACCACGAAGCCGGTGGAGATGGTCAGCGCCATCAGCGAGAGATTGTCCAGGCTGAAGCCGAGCAGGTACATCACGCCCAGCGTGCCGACCAGCGAGAGCGGCACCGAAAGGCTGGGGATGATCGTCGCCGGCAGGTTGCGCAGGAACAGGAAGATCACCAGCACCACCAGCCCGACCGCCAATGCCAGCTCGAACTCCACGTCCGCGACCGAGGCGCGGATGGTGGTGGTGCGGTCGCTGATGACCTCGATCTGTAGCGCCTGGGGCAAGCCGGCCTCGATCCGCGGCAGCAGCGCCTTGATGCGGTTGACCACCTGGATGACATTGGCCCCCGGCTGGCGCTGGATATTGACGATGATCGCGGGCGTCTTGTTCACCCAGGCACCGAGCTTGCTGTTCTCCGCCCCCGCGACGATGTCCGCCACGTCGGACAGCCGCACCGGCGCGCCGTTGCGATAGGCCAACACAATGTCGCGATAGCCGTCCGCGCTGGGGATCTGATCGTTGGCGTTGATGGTCGATGCCTGCGTCGGCCCGTCGAAATTGCCCTTGGGGATGTTGACGTTGAGGTTGGCGACCGTGGTACGCACATCGTCGATGTTCAGCCCGTACGCGGCCAGCGCCTGCGGCCTGACGCGGATGCGCACCGCAGGCCGCTGGCCGCCACTGAAACTGACCAGCCCCACGCCGGGAAGTTGCGAAATCTTCTGGCCCAGCCGGGTCTCGCTCAGATCCTCCACCTCGGTCAGCGCGAGCGTTTTCGATGTCACCGCGAGCGTCATGATCGGCGCGTCCGCCGGGTTCACCTTGGCGTAAATCGGCGGCGCCGGCAGGTCGCTCGGCAGCAGGTTGCCGGCGGCGTTGATCGCCGCCTGCACCTCCTGCTCGGCAATATCGATGTCCAACGACAGGCTGAATTGCAGCGTAATCACGGACGCCCCGGCCGAGCTTGTCGAGGCCATCTCGTTCAGCCCCGGCATCTGGCCGAACTGGCGCTCCAGCGGCGCGGTGACCGCGGATGTCATCACCTCGGGGCTGGCGCCGGGATAGAAGGTCTGCACCTGGATGGTGGGGTAATCCACCTCCGGCAATGCCGAGAGCGGCAGGAAGGCGTAGGCCACCGCCCCGGCAAGCAGGATCGCCAGCATCAGCAGCGACGTGCCGACTGGACGCAGGATGAACAGGCGCGAGGGGTTCATGGCCGCGCCGCCGGCGCGATCATGGCTTGGACGGCGATTGCGGCTGGCCGCGCCGCGCCGGTGCCGCCGGGATGCTCACGCGCGCGCCGTCGCGCAGCCGGTCCGTGCCATCCACCACCACCGTCTCACCCACCGCGAGGCCGCTGGCCACCTGCACCTTGTCGCCATCGGTCGGCCCAAGCGTGACCGTGCGCACGGAGACGGTGTTGTCGGCATTGACCAGATACACGAAGATCCCCGGCGCGCCGCGCTGGATCGCGGCCACCGGCACCGTCACCACGCCGTGCAGCGTCTCGGCAAGCAGGCGGGCATTGACGAACTGGTTCGGGAACAGCCCTTCATCGGCGTTGTCGAACATCGCGCGCAGCTTGAACATCCCGGTCGTGGTATCGACCTGATTGTCGATCGTACCCAGCACGCCGGTGGCAAGCCGGGCCTGATTCGCCCGGTCGTAGGCGACGACAGGCAGCGTCTCGCCCGCGCGGAAATGCGTCAGCACCAGCGGCAGATCGTCCTCCGGCAGCGCGAACACCACGGAGATCGGCTGTAGCTGCGTCAGCACGACAAGCCCGGTCGCATCGCTGGGCTGGACGAAGTTGCCCTCGTCCACCAATCGCAGCCCGACCCGCCCGGTGACCGGAGCGACGATGTGGCAATAGGCGATGTTCAGCTTCTGCGTGTCGATCTGCGCCTGATCGGCGATGATCTGGCCCTGGTATTGCTGAACCAGATAGATCTGATCCTCGGCCTGCTGGCGCGCGATCGAGTCCTGTTTCAGCAAGGTCTGATAGCGCGCCAGATCGACCTGCGACTGCCGCAGCAGCGCCTGATCGTGCGCCAGTTGCCCCTGGAACTGCGCCAGCGCCGCCTGGTACGGGCGCGGATCGATCTGCGCCAGGAAGTCGCCCTGCTTGACCATCTGGCCTTCCTGGAAGGCGATCCGCTGCAACTGGCCCGCGATCTGCGTCTTTACCGTCACCGTCGCCAGCGGCGAGACGGCGCCGAGCCCGTCGAGCACGACGCGGATGTCGCCCTGGGTCACGGTGGCAACGCCGACCGGCTGCGGCGGGGCCTGGGTCGCCGCCTTGCCCGGCACCGGGGCGGGGGCGCGGAACTGGTACCAGGCGACGCCGCCGGCGCCGATCAGGGCCGCGAGCAGCAGCCAGCCCAGCCAGCCCCCACGCCGTGTCCGCGCCGGGGCTGGCGGCGCATCGCGGGGGGGCACCGGCGCCTTGGCCGTTTCGGGGTGGATCACGTGTTCGTCCATGCGACCCTCACCCGCGCGCGCGGCCGTGCCGGCAGCCCACCATACGAACGCGGGTAGTCGAGGAGGCCGGCGGCGTCACACGGCCGACACGCCGGCCGCAAGGCCACCGCCAAATCGTTTCCATATTCCTGAGATGGGCTCCAAGTTGACGGCTGCACGCCACGGCGGTGACGATCACGCGTTCGTGAACGCCATCGGCGGCCGGCAGAGTCAAGGTCGCAAGCCATGTGCCAGCCTGTCCGCCGTGGCGAACCGCCACCGCCGGGGCTGCGGCTGCCCCGCTGCGTCCGGTTTCACGACAGACAGTGACGGCGATCAGGACAATCCGGCAAACCGCCACGCCTGGATCACGCGGCGATGCGGGCCGGGATCAAGCCGAGCCTCGCCGCCCGCGCCGCCAGCCGCGCGCGGATCGCCGGCGGCACCTGCCGCGCGCTTTTCACGCGCGGGCAGGCCATTTCCCGCGTCGGCGCCTCGCCTGCGGCAAGCGCGCGGTCGCGCGCGTTGTCGAAACCGAGATCCTCAAGCCCGTCGAGGAAGCTTTCCGCAGGTGCCCCCTCGGCCAGGATCGCGGCATGGGTGGGCAATTCGACATGGTAGTAGCGGAACGTCTCCGGCATCGCGGCGACCTGCGCGATGCTGCCGCCGTTCACCAGCGCGCCCACCTGGATCAGCAACCCATCGAGCAGCAGCGCGTGGCCCGGGGAAAGCAGCAGATCGCGGCGCGGCGTGTTCGCCGCCAGCGCGCCCGCGCGCACCCGGATCGGCAGCACCCGCAGCGGATCGGCGAAGCGGGTCGCGACGGTTTGCACGCCGATGAAGCGCACCGGCAGCGCCGCGCCCTCCGCCGTCAGCACCAGATCGCCCGCGCGCAGATCCTCTACCGCGCGTTCGCCGCAGGGGGTCGCGACGCGGGTGCCTTCCAGAAAGCAGGTCACGATCAGCGTGCCGCTGCCCGCCGCAAGGTCCGGCGCGAGGGACAGGTTGGGGAAGCTGCCCGGCAGATTGAGCTGCGCGAGCAGCGTGCCGCCCGAATCCCTGACATAGGCGAATGTGCCGTCCGAGGTGATGTGATCCGTTGCCGCATAGGTCAGCCCGGCGAGGTCCAGCGTGTCGCCAGCGGCGAAGCCGTCGATCGTGCCGGTCTGGCCGGTGAGCAGATCGGACGCATTGGTGGTGGTCAGCGTCAGGTTGCCGCCCACGCCGACGAAGCGGGTCGTCACCCCCAGGTCGGTGCCGATGGACAGGCGGCCATGCTGCTCGATCTCGGCGAGCGCTTGCTGGGCTGCCTGGGTCAGCGCACCGCTGGCGGTAAGCGATCCGGCAACGTCGAGCGTGCCGAGGCCGATCGACACGCTGCCGGCGGCCAGCGCATTGCCCGCGCCGATCGACAGCAAAGGCGTGGCGCCGCCGACCCCGCCCAGCGTCAGTTGCGAAATGCTGGCGGAGGTCACGTCGTCGGTGACCGTGTAGCTGGACGTGAACAGCCCGATGCCGTTGCTGATCGTCACCGCGCCCGCCGGCGCGCTGTTGTCCGACCAGTTGGCGGCGACGGACCACAGCAGGCTGCCGCCCTGGCCGGTGAAGATCGGCGTGGTGATGGCGGTATGCGCGCCCCCCACGGCGGCGTTGGCATCGACGAGCCCGGCGCCGCCGTTGACGGTATGGCCGGTCGCAACGGCGGTGGATTGCAGCAGGTAGGAGACCTGCGCCGTCGTCAGGCGCGAGTCCTCCTGCAACATCAGCGCGCCGACCGCGGCAGCGTCGGGCGCGGCCGCGGATGTGCCAAAGAACGGGTTGAACACGCTGGTGACGGAGCCGTCGGGGGCCGACAGTGTCGGGCCGGCGAGGCTCTGTGGCGTGGCGAGCAGGTTCCCGTTCGCATCGTAGTAGTATTTTCCGCCGCCATAGGAGGAAAAACTCTCCTGCACGGGCGTGGCAACGCCGAAGGCCGGCGTGTTGCCGTAATATATCGCACCTACCGTATTGGCGGACGGGTCGCTGTTGTGGCCGAAACTGCTGCCGCTGCCCACCCCGGCGCCCGGCCCGGTGAACTTGCTCGCGCTGCTGTTCAGGAGAATGGTCTTGAACGTCCCCGGAGCCACCGTGCCGGCATCCTCGTAGAACGCCAGTTCGATCGTGCCGGGGGTGGTGACGGTGAACACGTTCACCGGGTCCGCGCCCACCCCGCCGCTGCGCGACTTGAACAGGAACGTCGGCGTGCCGTTGCTGACAGAATACACCGCCACACCGATCCCGTAGCTCGACCCTCCACTGCCGGCCCCGCCGAGCGAGGCGAAGGGCTGCGTCCATTGCAGATCGAAGGTCGCGCCGGCGCTGCTGGCGATATACGCCGTCTCGTACGGGGAGCCACCGCCGACATTGTGGGCGAGCACGCTGCCCACCCCCGGCAGGTTGTAGGTAATCCCGTTGAACTGGGCCTCGTAATAGTCCGCCCCGTTGTTACCGGCCGAGGTGAAGTAGTCCTTCCCCGCCGCCACCACGCTCGCCACCGCCTGCGAGACGATGCCGCCCGCCTGGTAGAACGGCTCGTTCAGATAGGTGGCATCGTCGATGATGATATTGCAGCCGGCGTTTGCCAGCGCGGCGATGCCGCTGGCCATGGCAGATTGCCCGCCTTCGGCCGAATAGAAATAGATCTGCGCCCCCGGCGCCACCCGATGCACCAGATCGGCCATCGCGCGGCCCTCGTCGGTGCCGCCGCTGGAAGGGTCGTCCTGGAGAATGGTCGTCGCCGCCGGAAGGTCGCCATTGGCGATGTCGGTGGCCATGCCGCCAAGAGCGTTGAAGCTGTCCGACAGGATGCCGATCTTGATGCCGGTGCCGTCCACGCCGTAGGTCGCCCGAGCGGTCGGCCCGTTCATGGCAAGATCGGAATTGTCGTCCGTCACCTGCGTGCTGGCATTCAGGACAAGCCCCGAGCCGCTCGTGCCCCCCCCGTCGAGCACGGCGGTATCGGGAGAGAGCGATCCGCCGGACACCGCCGGGGCCGCGGCCCCGGTCCACGGCCAGCCGGCGATCAAGCCCCAGAACGGCGCGGCGGCGATTGGCGGGGGACTGGCCGCCGCCAGACCGGCATTGGCCTCCAGTTCCGACGTGCCGTTGGCCAGGAAGCCGGCATCGCCGGCGTGCCGCGACTTCGTCACCATCCGTGCATCTCCGAGGGAGCGGTCCGATCAAGGCGCGCCATGACCGGATCGGCTCGATCCTCGAATCACGCCACCAAATGAGTTTACCGACCCAGGAGACAGCGTCGAGCGCCTAGCACGCTGCTCTTGGCGATTGTTGCTAGCCGCTTCGATGGGAAACTGGCGCACCCGGAAGGACTCGAAC
>JAKBCB010000417.1 GCA_021808185.1 Pseudomonadota bacterium | reverse complement strand
AGGAAGGCTGCCTGTCGCTGCCGCACCAGTTCGCCGACGTCACCCGCCCGGCCATCGTGCGCGTGCGCTACCTGGACCAAACCGGCGCGCGGCGGGAGATCGAGGCCGACGGGCTGCTCTCCGCCTGCCTGCAACACGAGATCGACCATCTCGATGGCGTGCTGTTCGTCGATCACATCTCCGCCCTGAAGCGGAACATGATCCTGCGCAAGCTGGCCAAGGAGATCCGGCAGAAGGGGCGCTGAGCATGCGCCTCGCGTTCATGGGCACGCCGGATTTCGCCGTCCCCGCGCTGCTGGCGCTGCACGCGGCCGGGCACGAGATCGCCGCCGTGTATTGCCAGCCCCCCCGCCCCGCCGGGCGCGGGCAGGCGGTGCGGCGCTGCCCGGTGCATCAGGCGGCGGACCGGCTCGGCATCCCCGTGCGCACGCCGGCGCGGCTGAAGCGCGATACGGCGGAGCACGCGGCGTTCGCCGCCCTCGGGCTGGACGCGGCCGTGGTCGCGGCCTACGGTTTGCTTCTGCCGGAGGCGATGCTGGTCGCGCCACGTCGCGGATGCCTGAATATCCACGCAAGCCTGCTGCCGCGCTGGCGCGGGGCCGCGCCCATCCAGGCCGCGATCCTCGCCGGCGACGCGCAAACCGGGGTCACCATCATGCGGATGGACGAAGGGCTGGACACCGGCGCGATGCTGCTGGCCGAAGCGGTGCCGATCACCGGGGAAACCACCGCTGCCACGCTGCACGACGCGCTGGCCGGGATCGGCGCCCGGCTGATCCTGCGCGCCCTGGACGAAAACCCCCAGCCCGTCCCGCAGCCGGCCGAAGGCGCCACCTACGCCCCGAAGCTGACGCGTGAAGACGGACGACTCGACTGGACGCAGTCCGCCGAGACGCTGGCCCGCCAAGTCCGCGCGCTGAACCCCTGGCCCGGGACCTTCACCACACTCGGGGCCGAGCCTCTGAAAGTGCTCGCGGCACGGATGGAGGACGGGGCGGGCCCGCCGGGCAGCGTGCTCGACGACGCGCTGCTGGTGGCCACCGGCGACAGGGCGCTGCGACTGACAAAGGTGCAGGCACCGGGCCGCTCGGCCATGGATGGCATGGCATTCCTGCGCGGCCGGCGGGTGCCGGCCGGGACGCATCTGCCCTGACAACGGGCGGTCAGCATGACGAACGTCAGGATAAGCCGACAGATGAAGCGCGATGCCCTGCTGGCCAGCCCGTTCTTTCAGCACATGGACAACGAGAAGCTGGACGAGATCATCGGCTTCGCGGTGGAGCGGCGGGTGCCGCGCGGCACCTCGATCTTCGGCAAGGGCGACGAGGGCAGCAGCATGATGGCGGTGCTGGTCGGGCGCGTGCGCATCTCCGCCGTCTCCGCCGACGGCAAGGAGGTGACGCTGAACGTCATCGGCGCCGGCGAGATCTTCGGCGAGATCGCCCTGCTCGACGGCAAGCCGCGCAGCGCCGATGCGACGGCGGTCGAGGACACGGTGCTGATGGAGATCGAGCGTAAGCATTTCATGCCGTTCCTGCTACGCAACCCTGCCTTGCTGGAGCGGCTGCTGGTGGTACTGTGCGACCGGCTGCGCCGCACCAGCCTGGTGCTGGAGGAAATCGCGCTGTTCGACCTGCCCTCCCGCCTTGCCCGCCTGTTGATGAAGCTGTCGGTCGACTACGGCAGCCCGGCGCCGGGCGGCGGCACGCGGATCGACATGAAACTCTCCCAGCGTGATCTGGCGACGTTGGTGGCAAGCTCGCGCGAGACGGTGAACAAGCAGTTGCGCGGCTGGCGCGAACAGGGCGTGGTCGATCAAGCCGCCGGCTATCTGGTCGTGCGCAACGCCGCGGCGCTGGAGCGGATGGTCGGCTGAAGCGGCGCGCCCGGGCGGTGCCACCAGGGCATTCCACGCCAGCGATTTGCTGGGCTGGCGCGACGCCGCGACCCTCGGCGACGCCGACATCGCCGCCGTGATCGCCTATCTGCGCGACCGCGCGGCGGACTGAGCGGCCGGCCGGGAAGCACCACCGTTCGAGTTTTATCGAATTATTGTTGACCGCGGTTACGCGCCACGATACTACGACAATCATTGGATTGTCGGAGCATGCGATGCAGGCGGATCAGGCGGTGGCATCTCTGGGCGCGCTCGCGCACGAACACCGGCTGGCGGTCTATCGCATGCTGGTGGCGGCGGGGCCGGACGGGCTGGCCGCCGGCGCCATCGCCGCGCGCCTCGGCGTGGCCCCCTCCTCGCTCACCTTCCACACGCAGGCGCTGGTGCGCGCGGGCCTGGCCACGCAACGCCGCGTCGGCCGGCAACTGATCTACGCCGCCGATTACGCCGCGATGAACGGCCTCGTCTTCTACCTGACGGAAAACTGCTGCGGTGGCGCCGCCTGCGCGCCCGTCGCCTGCCCACCCACCCGCGCGCCCGCCGACCAGGGCAGCACCGATAACCCCATCGCGGAGGACCGCATGGCCGTTACCATCTACCACAACCCCGCCTGCGGCACGTCGCGCAACGTGCTCGGCCTGATCCGCAACGCCGGCGAGGAACCCCGCATCGTCGAGTACCTGAAAGCGCCGCCGAGCCGGGACGAACTGCTGGACCTGATCGCCCGCATGGGCGTTCCCGTGCGCGACCTGCTGCGCCGGAAAGGCACGCCATACGACGACCTCGGTCTCGACGATCCGGCACTGAGCGACGCGCAACTGATCGACGCGATGCTGGAACACCCGATCCTCATCAACCGTCCCATCGTCGTCACCCCACTGGGCGTGCGCCTGTGCCGCCCATCCGAGGCGGTGCTGGACATCCTGCCCGCCCCGCAACGCGGCGCCTTCGCCAAGGAGGACGGCCAAGGCGTGGTGGACGAAGCCGGCCAGCGCGTCGGGGGCACCGGGTCGTGAGCGAGGCGGTCGCGGGCGCGCCCACCAAGCCCGCCACGCTGGGGCTGTTCGAGCGGTATCTGACCCTCTGGGTGGCGCTGTGCATCGTCGTCGGCATCGGGCTTGGCCAGGCCGTGCCGGGGATGTTCCATGCCCTCGGCGCGGCCACGGTGGCCGACATCAACCTGCCTGTCGCCGTGCTGGTGTGGCTGATGATCGTGCCGATGCTGCTGAAGATCGACCTCGCGGCCCTCGGGCAGGTCGGCCAGCACTGGCGCGGCATCGCCGCCACGGTGGGCGTGAACTGGCTGTTCAAGCCGTTCTCGATGGCGCTGCTGGGTTGGCTGTTCATCGGGCATCTGTTCCGCCCGCTGCTGCCGCCGGACCAGATCGAGGGCTACATCGCGGGCCTGATTCTGCTGGCGGCGGCGCCCTGCACGGCGATGGTGTTCGTGTGGTCGAACCTTGTCGAGGGCGAGCCGCATTTCACCCTGTCGCAGGTGGCGCTGAACGACACGATCATGGTGGTGGCGTTCGCGCCGCTGGTGGCGCTGCTGCTCGGCCTGTCGGCGATCACGGTGCCCTGGGACACGCTGATTCTGTCGGTGCTGCTGTATATCGTGGTGCCCGTCGCGGTGGCGCAGCTTGTCCGCCGCTCGCTGCTGGCGCGCGGTGGGCAGCTGGCGCTGGCGGGCACGTTGCGGGCGCTTGGGCCGGTGTCGCTGTCGGCGCTGCTGCTGACGCTGGTGCTGCTGTTCGGCCTGCAAGGCGAGCAGATCATGCGCCAGCCGGTCGTGATCCTGCTGCTGGCGGTGCCGATCCTGATCCAGGTCTATTTCAACGCGGGCCTCGCCTACTGGCTGAACCGCCGCCTGGGCGTGGCGTGGTGCGTGGCGGGGC
>JAKBCB010000416.1 GCA_021808185.1 Pseudomonadota bacterium | reverse complement strand
CCAGGCCGTCACCGCGCGCCTGCGCGCGCGCACCACCGACGACCTGTACCAGTTCAGCCGCAAGCTCGCCGCCATCGCCACGCTGGACGACCTGCTCTGGGCCGCCGTGTATCAGGTGGCGGCGATGTTGAAGGTGCGCGTGGTGCTGCTGCTGCCGGAGGGCGAGGGCATCGCGGTGCGCGCGGGCTACCCGCCGGAGGACACGCTGGAGGACGCCGACCTCGCCGCCGCGCGCTGGGCGTGGCATCACAACCGCCCGGCCGGTCGCGGCGCGGACACGCTGCCCGGCGGGCGGCTGCTGTTCCTGCCGCTCGGCACCGGTCGCGGCCCGGTCGCGGTGATGGGCATCGAGAGCGCGGATACGGAAAGATCGGGGCCTGGCCCGCTGCTTTCGCCGGACCAGCGCCGCCTGCTCGATGCGCTGGGCGACCAGATCGCCGTCTCCATCGAGCGTATCACGCTGGCCGAGGACGTGGACCGCGCGCGGCTGCTGGCGGAGACCGAGCGGCTGCGCTCGGCGCTGCTCACCTCGATCTCGCATGATCTGCGCACGCCGCTGGCCTCCATCCTCGGGGCCGCCAGCAGCCTGGAAAGCTACGACCGTTTGCTCGACCCGGCGGGCAAGCGCGACCTGCTGCGCACCATCCAGGAGGAAGCCGAGCGCCTCGGCCGCTTCGTCGCCAATCTGCTCGACATGACGCGGCTGGAAGCCGGAGCGCTGGCGCCCAAGCGGGAGGCGGCGGATCTGGGCGAGCTGGTGGGCAGCGCCCTGGCCCGCGCCGGCAAGGTGCTCGCGGCCCATCGGGTGGAGGTGGATCTGGCCCCGGATCTGCCGCTGCTGGAACTGGACGTGGTGCTGTTCGAGCAAGCCCTGTTCAACGTGCTCGACAACGCGGCGAAATACGCGCCGCACGGTTCGCTGGTGCTGGTGCGGGCGTGGCACGAGGCGGCGGCGGGAGAGGTACGCTTGCAGGTGATCGACGAAGGCCCCGGCGTGCCGGAATCGGCGCTGCCGCATCTGTTCGAGAAATTCTACCGCGTGCAGGCGAAGGACCGGCAGCGCGCCGGCACCGGCCTCGGTCTGGCCATCGCGCGCGGCTTCGTCGAAGCCATGGGCGGGCGGATCGAGGCCGCCAACCGCACGGACCGCACCGGGGCCGTATTCGCGTTTGTTCTGCCGGTGCCACGCTCATGACGGCAGCGCCCGCCGTGCTGATCGTCGATGACGAGCCGGCCATCCGCCGCCTGCTGCGCACCAGTCTCAGCGCCCAGGGCTATCGCACGCTGGAAGCGGCCTCGGGCGCCGATGCCTTCGCCGCGCTCGCCGAGGCGCGCGAGGCGGTGGATGTCGTGTTGCTGGACCTCGGCCTGCCGGACATGGACGGCCTGGATGTGATCCGCCGCCTGCGCGAGGCATCCGCCGTGCCGATCGTCGTGCTCACCTCGCGCGAGGACGAACGCACCAAGGTGGCCGCGCTCGACCTCGGCGCCGACGACTACGTGACCAAGCCGTTCGGCATGGCCGAGCTGATGGCGCGGATGCGCGCGGCGGTGCGGCACCGCTTGCAGCAGGAAGGCGCGGCCCCAGTGTTCCGCAGCGGCGATCTGATGGTCGATCTGGTGCGGCGCGTCGTCACCGTCGCCGGTGCGGCGGTGCATCTCTCGCCGCGCGAATACGACATTCTCGCGCTGCTGGTGAAGCACGCGGGCAAGGTGCTGACGCACCGGCACATCCTCGGCCAGCTCTGGGGTGCGAGCGGGGACGTGCAGCAGCTTCGCGTCTATGTCCGGCAGGTGCGCCAGAAGATCGAGGCCGACCCGGAGCAGCCGCGCCACATTTTAACCGAAACCGGCGTCGGCTATCGGCTTGCCGTGCAGGAGTGATCGCTTGACCACCGCGCGTTCGACAACCCTTTCCGACGTCATCAGCGAAGATCATGTCTTCGTGCGGCTGCGCGCCCCCGACAAGGCACGGCTGCTGCGGGAGCTTGCCGGGCGCATCGCCGCCATGCTGGGCCTCACGGCGGCGGAGATTGCCGCGGCGCTGGCGGCGCGCGAGGCGCTGGGCTCGACCGGTGTCGGCCACGGCATTGCCGTCCCGCACGCGCAGGTGCCGCACCTGCCGGCCACTGCCGGCTTCCTCGTGCAACTGGAACGCCCGGTCGATTTCGCGGCGATCGACGGCCGTCCGGTGGACCTGCTGTTCGTCCTGCTCGGCCCGCCGCAGGCCCGCGCCGAGCATCTGTCGCTGCTCGCCGCCGGCACCAGGCGATTGCGCGAGCGCAGCGTGGCCGACGCGCTGCGCACCGCGACGACGGCCGCCGAGGCGCGGGCGATGCTGATCGGGCCGGCCGGATGACGCGTGCTACGCGGCCGTCACCAGATCCTGCATCACCCGCCCCAAGGTCGGCAGATCGACCGTCCAACTGGGCGACAGGTCGCGGCTGAGGCGCCAGTGGCGGAACTTGCCGTCCGCCGGCGGGGCGTAGGCGATGCGGTGTCCGCGCAGGCGGGCGATGGCGCTCTGGTAATGGTTGGCGAAATTCATCGCCACCACGCGCGTGCCGGGCGGCGCGAACAGGGCGGCGTGCAGCGCGAATCCATGCTCCGCAACCAGCACCTTCACGCCGGCGAGCAGGCGAATTTGCTGTTCTGGCGACAGCTCGGCGATGTTCACCACCGCGAAGCCGGCGCCACGCATCGCGGCCTCGACCTCGGCCTGATTCTCCAGCTTCTCCTCGCCGATATTGGCTTTCGTCAGGTACACCAGCCTGGGGCTGCCCGGCTCCGGCGGCAGGCGCTGCACCAGGTCGCGCACCATCAGGTTCAGCGCCGGATGGAAATTGTAGTCGGTGTGCAGCATCGCGGGCATGACGACGGCGGGCGCGCGCACGCATTCGCTGGCGCCGTCGTACCAGACGATATCCCGCTCGGCGTGGAACAGCCGCGCGTACGCCTTCACCCATTCCGGCACGGTGCGCGACAGCGCCAGCGGAATGTCCGCGCCGTACTCGCGCAGCACCGCGAGCAGCCACAGCCGCGGCAGCATCTCCAGCAGGAAGCGGCCATAGCCGAGGTTCGGATGCGTCGCCACCGCCACCGGCCGGTCGAGCACGATCGGGGTCACGTCCGCCCGTCCCATCGCGCCGGCATGGATCGGCGCCAGCGGCTCGCCCCCGGCCGCGAGGTGCGGGCGGAAGTAGCCGGGAATGCAGTCCGGGGGCGCCACGAACTGGTGGCCCTGGGTGACGAGCCCCGTGCCCCAGATCTGGCCGCGCGCAATGGCGTACGCAGCGACCGTCGCGGGCGGCGGATAGTGGTGGTGCTCGGCGACGAAATCCGCCGGCATTTGCGCCTCGTGCAGCATCGGCGCTTGCGGCGCGGGCAGGGCCGGGGCGAACAGCGGCACCCGCTCGTTGCCGCCGGCGCGGCCGAGCCGGGCCGGGATGTTCAGCACCTCGAACATCGGCTCGGCGATGCCCCCGAAGCCGCCCGTGGGCTGCTCGGCCGGCGCCGCCGCTGGTGGTGATACCGGCCGTGGCGGGGGCGCCATGGCGGGCGCCGGGCGCGGTGGCACCGCGGCCGGCAGGGGGGGCGGGGGGGGCGGCGGTGGCTGGCGCGGCGCGGGCGGCGGCGGGCTCGCCGCTGCCACAGAACCGCCGCGCGGTGGCAGGCGCAGCGTCGCGCGGATGCCGTCCTCCAGCCGCTCCGGCGCGATCTCGTAGGCGGAGTGCCAGTTGAACACCGGGTTCGCCTCGGTGGGCGCGTGGCGGCCGGCGATGTAGCCGTACTCC
>JAKBCB010000415.1 GCA_021808185.1 Pseudomonadota bacterium | reverse complement strand
ATCGTCGGCGGCGTCCATCGCTACCGTGCCGATTGCGACATCATCATGGATGCGATCGACGTTCCGGAAGTGCAGTCGAAAAGCCGGCTCGAACTCTCACGTCCCTATTATCACACCGGCGTCGTGCTTGCCGTTCGCCGCGGCAGCCCGATCAAGGGATGGCAGGATCTGAATTCCAATAACAAGGTCGGCGTTCTGGTGGGTTCGTACGCGGCAATGGTTCTCGGCCGCCACCATGTCGGCATCTCCACCTTCGCCTTCGAGGACGACAGCCTCGATTCCCTGGCCAAGGGCGAGGTGGATGCGGTGACCGTGAACTACGTCTCGGCCAGCTACTATAACGGCACGCACCCCGGCAGCCCGATCGAACTGCTCGGGTTCGATGAGGCGGAACCGTCGTTGGCGTGGAATGCCGCCGTCGGCATGCGCCAGCCGGATGCCGATCTGCACCGCGCCATCGATGCCGCCCTCGCGCGACTGGCCGCGGATGGCACGATCGCGCGCATCTACGGCCATTACGGCATTACGGTTCAGCCGCCGAAATAGGCGCGCGGCGCGGTGTTGACCGTCGCCCGATCGATCTCAGCTCGGGTGCCAGTCGAAGCGGCCGGCCAGCCATTGGCGCAGCGCCAGCGCCGCTTCGGGCGGCGCGGCGAGGTCGCCGACCCGGGTGATGGCTGCGGGTGCGGCCAATGGGTGAAGGTCGGCAAGCTCGACAAGCGCCGCGGCCTCGGGTGAGCGGACCGCCACGGCGCCAGCTTCCCGCCACAGGGCGATCAGTGCCGCCGGCGTCATCTGCGGCAGCGCCATGAGGAATGCCAGGCTGCAGGCCTCTGCAGCGCTGCACCAGGCCTGATAGAGCGGGCCTGAAGGGGCGGCGCCGTGCAGGCGCTGATGCAGCTCGACGAGGTTCGGCAGCCCCGGCGCCGCAGGGTCCCGCGCCGGTTGGCCGTCCGGTCCAGGCGTGCCGAAGCTGAACAGCGGTGTCGCGCCGAACCGCCCGAGATCGGCGAGCTGGGCGCTCGTCCGCGTCCCGTGCACGAACACGAGATCGACCCCGCCCTGTTCGAGCGCCTCGCGCGCCTGGCGGCCGCGCAGGCCGAAGAGGACGCTGGCTTCAATCCCGAGCAGCGAGAGCCCGAGCAGCGCGGCGACATCAGGGCCGGCGATCGACGCAGCGGCGATCCGGAGCCTCGCCCCCGGCACCAGCGACTGCACCGGCACCCGTCCGGCGATGATGCACGGGGTTGCGCCCGCCAGAAGGGGCACCCAGTGCCCCACGTCGAACTGCGCCCGCCGTTCGCCGACCAGCCAGGCCAGCGCACTCGCTCCGGGCACCATCAGCACGCTGAGCCCATCTGGAGCGGCGCGCGCCTCGAAGCGATTGGCTCCGGTCACGCCATCGATGCCGCCGCTGTTGGTGCGGTCCACCTTGCTGCCGCGCGGCAAGGCCCGGGTCAGGGGGGGGAGAATCGCCGCGGCGACCCGATCGAGCGGGCCATCCTGCGGCCCCGCGATCAGAACGGTCGCGCCCTGGGCCAGCGGGCCGGATGGGCCATCGGCGGCGGCGCCATCGGCGAGCGCTTGATGGACGAGGCTGGATCGCGCGCGTGCCCGCCGCGCCATGAGGGATCCGGCCATTCCGACCAGCGCAACAGCGATGCCCGCGCGTCGCGTGAGCCCATCCAAGCGGTCGCGCCGCGCGCGGCTCATCGGCCAAACCGGCTCACGACTGGTCGCATCACTGGTCGTACGCGATCAGCGACTCGAATGGTACGTCCAGCCGTTCGCGTCCGCCCAGGAAGGTTAGTTCGATCAGTGCTGCTGCCGCCGGAACCACCGCGCCGACCTGGCGCAGCAGCGCGATTCCCGCCGCCATCGTTCCGCCGGTGGCTAGCAGATCGTCGACCACGATTACCCGCTGCCCCGGCTCGACGGCATCCGCCTGGATCTCGATCCGGTCCGTGCCATATTCCAGTCCGTAGTCGAGCGCCGTCGTTCTGCCGGGCAGCTTGCCGCGCTTGCGCAGCATGACGAAGCCACAGCCGAGCTTCAGCGCCAGCGGCGCGGCCATCAGAAATCCGCGGCTTTCAACGCCGGCGAGCATATCCGGATGGTGGGTGCGAACCACGCGGGCGAGCCGGCCCATGGCCACCTGCCAAGCGTCGGCGTGCCGCAGCAGCGTCGAAATATCGTAGAAGAGGATGCCCGGCTTGGGGAAATCAGGGATCGCCCGGATGTGATCCTTGAGGTCCATTCAGCGTTCCTCCCCACGTAGCGCTCGGTGTGGCGCTTGGCGGCCCGGCCGGAGCCGACGCCAAGTAGCCCCGCCACGACGGACGGGCGCGAGAATGGTCGGAGTGAGAGGATTCGAACCTCCGGCCCCAGCGTCCCGAACACTGTGCTCTACCAGGCTGAGCTACACTCCGGCCGAGGGGGGCGTATAGCGGCGTGCTTGCCCGAGGGCAAGACCACCGATACGCCGCCGCCGCAGTTCTCAGGCGGCGGCGACGAGCGGGCGAGGGGTGGTGGCTTGGGAAGAGCCGGCCTCGCGCCAAGCGGCGGGGTCGGCGAACAGGACGCGCAGCAGCCGGTTGTTGAGGGCATGGCCGGAGCAGCGCCCGACGAATCGGCCATGCAGCGCGGCACCCGCCAGCGCCAGGTCGCCGACCGCGTCGAGGAGCTTGTGGCGCACGAACTCGTCGGGCATGCGCAGCCCGCCCGGGTTGAGCACCCGAGCGCCGTCGACGACCACGGCGTTGTCCAGACTGCCCCCGAGTGCCCGGCCGGTGGCGCGCAGGTGCGCGATTTCTGCGGCGAGGGTGAAGGTGCGGGCCGCGGCGAGGTCGTGGCGCAGGGACAAAGGATCCAGGCGCAGCGCGAGGTCCTGATGCCCGATTGCGCTCGCGGCGAAATCGATCGTCATCGCCATGTCCAGCCCGAGCGGGGCACCGGCGGCGGCCGGCAGCAGGGCCACGGACCCTTCGCCCTCGGTGACGCGGACCGGACGCAGGATTTCGATCCAGCGCCGGGGCGATTCCTGGTCGACGATGCCGGCGCAATCCAGCAGGAACAGGAACGGCGCCGCCGACCCATCGAGCACCGGCACCTCCGGCCCGTCGATCGTGATCACCGCGTTGTCGACGAAACTGCCGGCGAGCGCGGCGAGCAGATGTTCGACGGTGCCCACCTCGGCCTCCGGGCGGGCAGCGCTCGCCAGCACGGTGCACAGGCGCGTATCGACCACGCGGTCATACCTGGCGGCGATTTCCACCGGTGTCGGACCAAGGTCCGTCCGGTGAAAAACGATACCACTATTAGCCGGGGCGGGGGCGATGGTGAGTTCGACCCGGCGGCCTGAATGCAGCCCGACCCCGACGCAGCCGATCGGGCGCTTCAGTGTGCGCTGGCGCGAACCGGCCGCGCCACTGCGCCGTTCGGCCACATCGCCGAAACGGCGATCAAGCAGCCGCGCTTCGAGGGTCCGCGAATCGAAGGCTGGGGGCAATCCGTCCATGCGCTGCGTCGCCGCTTCCCTGTTTTGGCGTGCCGTGGCTCGGCACGTCCCCGGAACCAGACCCGGCTGTCGGAGCGACTCCGATCAGCAGGGGGCGGCATCGCAACGCCGCCAAGGGAAAGCTAGGACGCTTCCCCGATGGCGGCCAGTCAAGCTTTGTTGCTGAATATTTCTTCACAGCCGGTTGTTTTCAAATGAAACTGCCCGCCTCCGCGCAGCGTGTGGTTCACGAGGATTGGCGACGAAGGAAGGCGGGGATGTCCAGGCCGATATCCTCGC
>JAKBCB010000414.1 GCA_021808185.1 Pseudomonadota bacterium | reverse complement strand
CGCGATGCGGAGGTGATCGCCGCGGCGGATGAAGCGGGGATCGCCATGGTGTTCACCGGGATGCGCCATTTCCGGCATTAGGGCTGGCCGTGACCGTTCCGCTGCCGGTAATGCGTCATTCCGAATAGTCGAAGATGACAGTTTAGGCAGTGTCAGAGGTTTCCCGTCTGTACCGCCTGTGCTATGATTGTGAACAAGCACTCGGTGGGGCGCAGCTATGCGAATTAACGTGTACGTGGACCAACTTAGCGGAAGAGCCGGCTTTCTCCCCGAAGGCGGGGACACGTCCTTGTTGGGTCCTGGCAACTGGGTTCGCCAAAGAGACGCTGAGTCGGGGGGGGTTCCTCGTGAGATTGAGGACGACCTGCGAAATCAGGGGGTTCACGTCACCGCACAGCCTCTCGTGCGGATGGGGTGAGCGTAACGTCCCGAGGCCCAAGGCGAACACCACGCCCCCGATTCGCAGCTACGTGACGATGGAATCGAACTCGGTCGGCGTAACGGTGCTGCACCGGGCCGCAGTCGGGGAAATCTGCAAGTCTTGACCTTGATCTCGGGCGATGTCCTGCGTCTGCCCGGGATCGCGGCCGACATCCTGCTCGCCGACCGCTACGAACGCATGGATTTCCTGAGCGACCCTGCCGGGGCATAGCTTAGCCCGGTTTAATCACAAGATCGTGAATATCCAGTACCCAGCCGGCGGCACGCCTACTCTCTCGGCATAACGACCGGGAGGATCGGTCATGGCCGAAGACGTCACGGACGCCGGCACGCAAGCCCCCGCGATGGGCGGATTCGTCTACCCCTGGCAGGTGCTGACGGATCATCTGCCGCCCGCGGAGGCGCCGGGGCAGGTGCTGACGGTGCGCCCGGCGGTGCAGCGCATCGGCGTCTCCGATCTCGGTGCCGCGCTGGCGCAGGGCTGGCGGGATTTCTCCGGCCATCGGACCGACGTGATGTTCCTCTGCCTCGTCTATCCGGTGCTCGGCCTGGTGCTGTTCCGCGCCGCCATTGGCTACGACGTGCTGGCGCTGCTGTTCCCGCTGGCCGCCGGCTTCGCGCTGATCGGCCCGCTCGCCGGCACCGGCCTGTATGAGATGAACCGGCGGCTGGAGCGTGGCGAGGCGGCGTCCTGGCGCACCCCGTTCGCGGTGCTGCGGGCGCGGGCACTCGGCGCCATCGTGGTGCTCGGCGTCGCCTTCGCGGCGCTGTTCATCGTCTGGCTGCAAGTGGCGCTGGCGATCTACGAGCTGTTCCTGGGCAACGCGGTGCCCGACTCGGTGGGCAGCTTCCTGGCTTCGGTGTTCGGCACGCGCGCCGGCTGGCACATGATCATCGAGGGCAACCTGATCGGCCTGTTGTTCGCGATCGTCGCCTTCACCCTCGGCGCGCTGTCGTTCCCCATGCTGATCGACGGACGGTTCGGCCGCAGCACCGGGGAGCGGCTGGGGCTTGCGATCGGCACCTCGATCCGCGCGGTGCTGGCCAACCCGCTGCCGATGGCGGCCTGGGGCGTGATCGTCGCCGCCTGCCTGATCGCCGGCTCGGTGCCGTTCTTCCTCGGCCTCGTGATCGTCCTGCCGGTGCTGGGCCACGCCACCTGGCATCTGTACCGCCGCGTCATCGCAGTGCCACAGCCGGCCGGTTGAGCCGACCCTCCCGCGCCTCCATACTGCGCCGCAGCGCTTGGGGCGGCGCGAGGGGGTGGCATGCGCAATTTCGACGAGCTGAGCGAGAAGGAGGTGCTGGCGCTCGCCATCGGCAACGAGGAGGAGGACGGCCGCATCTATGCCGACTTCGCCGAGGGGCTGCGCACCGACTATCCCGCCACTGCCAAGGTGTTCAGCGAGATGGCGGCCGAGGAGGGGGACCACCGGCGCCGCCTGCTCGACCTGTACCGGGAGAAGTTCGGCGAGCATATCCCGCTGGTCCGCCGCCAGGACGTGCGCGGCTTCATCCAGCACCCGCCGGTCTGGCAGTCCCGCACCCTCGGCATCGACACGGTGCGCCAACAGGCGCAGGTGATGGAGGCGGAGGCGCAGCGCTTCTACCACCGCGCCGCCGCGCGCAGCACCGACGCCTCGATCCGCAAGCTGCTCGGTGACCTGGCGGAGATCGAGGCGCAGCACGAGCATACCGCCGATCGGCTGGTGGCGCAGAACGTGCCGGAGAACGTCCGCCACGAGGAGGCCGAGGCGCAGCGGCGCATGTTCGTGCTGCGGGTGATCCAGCCGGGCCTGGCCGGGCTGATGGACGGGTCGGTTTCCACCCTGGCGCCGGTGTTTGCCGCGGCGTTCGCGACCGGGCGGAGCTGGGATGCCTTCCTGGTCGGCCTTGCGGCCTCGGTCGGCGCCGGCATCTCGATGGGCTTCGCGGAGGCGCTGTCGGACAACGGCAGCCTGACCGGGCGCGGCGCGCCGTGGCTGCGCGGCCTGATCTGCGGCGCGATGACCACGCTCGGCGGCATCGGCCACACGCTGCCGTTCCTTCTCCAGAATTTCTGGACCGCGATGATGGTGGCGATCGCCGTGGTGATCGTGGAACTCGGCATCATCAGTTGGATTCGCTGGCGTTACATGGACACCCCGCCGATCTCCGCCGCATTGCAGGTCGGCTTCGGCGGGGCGCTGGTGTTCGCGACGGGGATTTTGATCGGCAGCAGTTGAGCCAAGACGCACCGCGCGCCGGATGATTTGCAATCGCGCGCCCTGTCGCGCCGTCATTGCGAACGGGTAGGGTGGGCTTCAGCCCACCACGGGCCGGCGCTGTCGGTGGGCTGAAGCCCACCCTACGCGGGCTGCGCGCCTCGCAACGACGCAGTCGTGCGCCGCGTCTTTTGCGCCCGAGCTGCCGGATTGCGCCGCGCTATTCCTCCATCGTCCGCCGCGCCAGCACCTCGCGCTTGCCGACATGGTTGGCGGGGCCGACGATGCCTTCCTTCTCCATCTGTTCGATCAGCCGGGCGGCGCGGTTGTAGCCGATCTGCAGGTGGCGCTGGATGAAGCTGGTGCTGGCCTTGCCCTCGCGGCTGACCAGATCGACCGCCTGGTCGAACAGCCCCTTTTCGCCCTCGCTCGCCCCGGCGATGCCGGACAGCATGAGGCCGCCTTCGGTATTCTCCTCGGTCGGCTCGGTGACTTCCTCGACATAGGCGGGCTCGCCCTGGGCGCGCAGGAAAGCGACGATCTCCTCCACTTCCTGGTCGGCGACGAACGGGCCGTGGACGCGGGTGATGCGTCCGCCGCCGGCCATGTAGAGCATATCGCCCTGGCCCAGCAGTTGCTCCGCGCCCTGTTCGCCCAGGATGGTGCGGCTGTCGAACTTGCTGATCACCTGGAAGCTCATCCGCGTCGGGAAGTTCGCCTTGATGGTGCCGGTGATGACATCGACGGACGGGCGCTGCGTCGCCATCACCACATGGATGCCGGCGGCGCGCGCCATCTGCGCGAGGCGCTGCACCGCCGCCTCGATCTCCTTGCCGGCGACCATCATCAGGTCCGCCATCTCGTCGATCACCACGACGATGAACGGCAGCGCCTCCAGCGCCAGCGGCTGCTCCTCGAACACCGGCTTGTTGGTTTCCGAGTCGAAGCCGGTCTGCACGCGGCGCGTCACCATCTCGCCCTTCGCCCGCGCCTCGGCCACCCGTTCGTTGTAGCCGCCGACATTGCGCACGCCGAGCTGGCTCATCGCGCGATAGCGCCGCTCCATCTCCCGCACCGTCCATTTCAGCGCGGTCACCGCCTTCGCCGGTTCCGTCACCACCGGCGCCATCAGATGCGGGATGCCCTCATAGACCGACAGTTCCAGCATCTTCGGGTCGATCAGG
>JAKBCB010000413.1 GCA_021808185.1 Pseudomonadota bacterium | reverse complement strand
GGGCGGCCTGGGGGCGATCCTGGCGGCGCGGTTGATCCGACCCGCCGGGGCGCTGCGGCCCGCGATCGGGGTGTTTGCCGGCGCCGGAGGGGCCCGGGCGGTGTCTGTGGGGCGGTTTCATGTGGCCTTCGGTATAGCGGCCCCGCGAGCGCCCGACAAACCGCGATGGTTTTCTCGGCATGGCCGCGTTGACATCGCGCGTTCTTGGCGATACGTGGCGCCCTCCGGCGGGCTTGCCGGACCCGGAGGGGTGCCCGAGTGGCTAAAGGGGACGGACTGTAAATCCGTTGCTGTAATGGCTACGTTGGTTCGAATCCAACCCCCTCCACCATCCACAGACATCGTAGCCAAATCATCTGCTGACGAGGCCGGAGCGGCGGCAAGAGCCGGACGGCTCGACGTTGCGGCTTACGGTCGTTGTGTCCTCTCGCCGGATTCGATCGCGGCGTTGCTGTCCCGCCGCGCGATTTTCCGCAGCAGGGGGAACACGCGCTTGCCGGCGCGAATGCCGGGGAGCTCGACATGGCGGTAACACAGGGCGGAGAGCGGGACAGCGCACGCCGTGGCACTCACGCCCAGCAACAGCTCCGAGCCGAAGTTGGCCGGCGGCAACCCGAAAACCTTCGCGATGACGGTGCGGTTGAACTCCAGGAAAATCGGGTTGATGACGTAGAAGGCATAGCTGATCCGCCCGAGAAACTGGCTGGCGCGGCTGCGCAGCATGTCTCCGATCCGCGCCGCGCGCCCGTGCAGCAGGGCCGCGACGAACAGGGCCGCAAGCAGGCCCTGGAACGGGCGCACCATTTCGGCCCGATAATCCACCAGGGATGCACCGAGAATGGTGATGAGCGGGATCGCCAGCAAACCGCGATCGCGCAGTTTCCGGGTTGCAGCCTCGCCGACCGGCCCCACGGCGAGCATCCCGAGGACGAACAGGAACAGGTGGTCGTTCAGCGGTGTCAGATTGAGCGTGAGCCAGGGCGCGTCCCGCGCCAGCAGGGCCAGCGCCAGATACACGGCAAGCCCGGCATCCCCGGCGCGGCGCCACAACCAGAAACCCAGCAGGATGAACGGGACTGCCTGCAGTTCGACCTGCAAGCTCCAGGACACGCCGTACATCGAGATTCTTCGCAGCGACAGGTTCGACAGGAATTGTCCCGGGGTGAAATAGACATGGAACACACTCGGGAAGGCGCTTTGCAGCAGCCAGTATGAACCCCAGAAGACGCAGAGAGCGACGATCAGTGCGGGGAAGATGCGGAACAGGCGGCGAATCATAAAGTCCAAAGATAAACCAAGAACACCTCTTTTGTTGGATAATTCTGACAAAGACGCAAACAAAACCGCCCCGGACATGATGAAAAATATTGTAACCGCGAGATCTCCGTTAATTATTTGTAGTATCATCTTTCGGTGGATGGATGTTGTTTGCGTAATCGGCGCGAAGAAGATCGGAAAAATGCCGTCTCCCTGCGGAATAAGGAAGCCATGATACAGACAGACCGAGAGCGATAACCATCCGCGCAGCCCGTCAATCTCCTCGTTCCGCCTGCTCATTTGTATCGCCACACAAAAGTTCGGCCGGAACAAGACACGAGGCCCTAATTTTCCTCTTATCAGCCGAATCGCGCCGTTCGCCAAGCGCTTCCCCGCCCGTTCAACCCTTGATGGCGCCGGCGGTCAGCGAGCGGCCGATATGGCGGTAGGCGAACAGGCCCAGCAGCAGCGGCGGCAGCGTGCTGAGCATCATCACCGCAGCGGCCACACCCCATTGCACCCCGCCGCCGCTGGCCGAGAAGAAGAACGACGCGCCGACCGTGACCGGCACCGCCGCGCGCGTGGTCAGCATCAGGCCGAACAGGAACTCGTTCCAGGCGTAGATGAAGGCGAGCACGGTGGATGAGGCGAGCATCGGCCGCAGCAGCGGCAGCACGACCAGCCGCAGGATGGCCCAGGCCCCGGCCCCGTCGATGCGCGCGGCCTCGTCGAGTTCGATCGGCACCTCGCGCACCGCATTGACCAGCAGCACCAGCACCAGCGGCAGATTGACCAGACACAGGATCAGCGCGAGGCCGAAGCGCGTGTCCAGCAATCCGGCGGCCTGATACATCAGGTAGATCGGGATCGCGAAAATGATCAG
Source organism: Pseudomonadota bacterium (assembly GCA_021808185.1). Taxonomy (GTDB): domain Bacteria; phylum Pseudomonadota; class Alphaproteobacteria; order Acetobacterales; family Acetobacteraceae; genus CAJCJG01. The sequence goes on along the minus strand of JAKBCB010000413.1, from coordinate 1,706 downwards.
CGGGATGGCGCGCTGGTTGACCACCTGCGGAAACAGCCAGCGCAGACCGACGCGAAAGCGCACCATGCCGTAGGCCGCCGGCAGCGCGAAACCGATGGCCAGCAGCGTGCCGAGGGCTGCCTCGATCAGGCTGTTGCCCAGGTAGTGCAGGATGTCGAAGCGGTCCGCCATGGCGAAGATGTGTGTGTAGTTCAACCATGTTGGCGATTCGATCAGCAGCGAGGGATTGGCCGCGATCTCCGCGTCGCTCTTGAAGGATGTCACCAGCGTGACGATCACCGGCAGATTGAGCGCGGCGATGGCGACGAGCAGCACCAGCCAGCGCAATCCGGTCAAGGCGCGCTTCATGCCTGCCGCTCCGACCAGCGGAGCACCAGGGTGAGCATGACGAACGCCAGCGCGAGCAATACCATCGACGCCGCGACCGCGACGCCGATGTCGTTGCGGCGGAAAAAAGCCTCGTAGATGTAGATGCTGATGGTCGTGGTGTTGCCGCCCGCACCGGCACCGGTGAGCGTATAGACGTTGTCGAACACCCGGAAACTGTCGATGAAGCGGATGAAGCCCACGGCCAGGATCGTCGGGCGCATCAGCGGCAGTTCGACAAAGCGCAGCATCTGCCACACCCCCGGCCCATCCAGCGCCGCGGCCTCCCGCACTTCCTGCGGGATGGTCTGATAGGCGGTGTAGAGAATCAGCAGCGCGAACGGCGTCCATTGCAGCGTTTCGATCCCGACCAGCGTCCAGAACGCCGTGTCCGGCCCGAGGAACGAGGGGCTGTCGCCGGTCAGCAGCACGAAGTAGTACGGCACCGCGCCGACGAATTCGTGCAGCACCAGCCGGTACATCAGCCCGACCAGCGCGGGTGCCACCATCATCGGCAGCAGCAGCGGCGCCATCAGCCACGCGAAGCGCGCCAGCAGCGGCGCGAGGAAGATCGCCAATGTCAGCGCGAGCGCCATCTCGGCCGCCGTCACCAGTGCGGCGAACCGCAGCGAGAACCACATCGCGCGCCAGAAGTCCGCGTCGCGCAGCACGACCGCGAAATTGTGCAGCCCGACGACGCTCGGCGCCCGCAGCGTCTCGAACGTGACGCGCGAGACCGCGTACACGCAGTCCACCGCCAGTGGCACCGCGAGCAGCACCAGCAACAGCGCCGTCAGCGGCGCAATCATCAGCCAGCCGTCGCGGCGATCGCTCAGGCGCATCCGCGGCGTTCCAAAAATGCGAGGCCGCGCGCGCGGCGCGGCCCCGTTGTCATGGCGTGCGCCACGCTACTTCTTCAGCAGGTCCGCCATCCCGGCGGCCACGGCCTTCAGCGCCGCGTCCTCGCTCTCGGTGCCGGCCCAGTAGCCGGTGAACTCCTTGGCCTGCAACTCGTAGATCTGCAAAGCCTTGGCCGAGGTCGCGCCGTTCATCACGAAGCCGTACTTGCCGGCATACTCACCGAGCTTGACCAGATCGGGCCGTTCCTTGGCGATCGTCTCCACCACGGCCGGCTGCAACGCGGGCGAGCCGCCGGCCTTGGCGTACATCAGCATCGCGTCGGGGCTTGCCAGCCAGTTCAGGAACTTCAACGCGCCGGCCTTGTGCTTCGAGTTCGCGTTGATGCCCAGACCCAGACCGTGGATATGGGTGAACCGCCCCTCCGGCCCCGCGGGCGGCGCGACGGTGCCGATCTTGCCGGCCACCGACGGGTTCTTTTC
>JAKBCB010000412.1 GCA_021808185.1 Pseudomonadota bacterium | reverse complement strand
CTGGAGGTGGTGCACGGCTCCATCGCCGCCGGCGGCCGTGGCGTCGTGTTCGGCCGCAACATCTGGCAGAACCCCGAGCCGAGCCGCATCGTCGCGGCCATCAAGAGCATCATCCATGACGGCGCCGGCGTGAACGGCGCCATGGCGTGGGGCAATCTGCGCGACTGAGCGGCACCCGTCCCGTCGCGTTCGCGATGACCCATCTGATCGGTATCGACCTCGGCACGCAGAGCATTCGCGCCCTGCTCGCCGATACGCACGGCCGCACCGTCGCCTGCGTCGGCCGGCCGACGCCCACCATCGTGCTTGGGCCGGGGCGGGCCGAGTACGACGCCGAGGCGCTGTGGCGCACCGTGCTGGACAACCTGCGCGAACTGGCCGGCAAGATCCCGGCCGGCGGCGAGGTGCTCGGCATCGCCTGCGCCAGCATGGGCGAGGCGTTCGTGCTGGCCGACGCGGCGGGCCAGCCGGTGGCCCGTGCCATCACCTGGTTCGACCGCCGCACCGAGGCGGTCAGTGCCGCGCTGGAACGCGACCTCGGCCAGTTGCGGGCGTTCCGCATCGCCGGTATCCCGATTGACCCGACGCTGTCGCTGCCCAAGCTGCTCTGGCATCGCCAGACCGACCCCGCCGGCTTTGCCCGCGCGCGGATCATGCTCAACCTCGCCAACTGGATCGCCTTCCGGCTTTGTGGCGAGGCGGCAACGGACCCGTCGCTGGCGACGCGTACGTTATGTCTGGACATGGCCGCGCGCGACTGGTCGGACGAGATTCTGGGGGTCGCGAACATCGACCGCGCGCTGCTGCCGCCGATCCGGCCGAGCGGGAGCAATATCGGCCGCGTGCGCGCGGAGGTGCTGGCCGAGACCGGGTTGCGCGGCCGGCCCGTGGTGGGCGTCGGCGGGCACGACCATGTGGTGGGAGGTTTCGCGGCGGGGGCGGCGCGGCCGGGCGTGCTGCTGGACAGCATGGGCACCGCCGAGGCGCTGTTCCAGACCGTGACGCGCCCGGTGCTGACCGAGACGAACCGGCATCTCGGCTTCTGGCAGGGGGCGATCGGGCTGCACCGGCCGTTCGCCTATGTCGGCGCCGGGATCAATTCCTCCGGCGGCACGATCGAGTGGTTTCGCGCCCTGCTGGGCGATGCCGCGCAGCCGGTGCCGGCGCGCGACGCGCTGATCGCCGAGGCCGCCGCCGTGCCGCCCGGCGGGCGCGGCACCGCCTTCCTGCCGCATCTGGCCTATGGCACGCCGCCGCACAGCGATCTGGCCAGCCGGGGCGCTTTCCTGGGCCTGACCACGGGCACCAGCCGGGGGGCGATGTTGCGCGCCGTGCTGGAGGGCCTCGCGCTGGAGGCGCGGCTGTCCATGAGCGTGATGGCCGAGCAGCCGGGTGCCGGGCGGCCGGACGACATCCGGCTGATCGGCGGCGGCACGCGCAACCCGCTGTTCCTGCGTATCAAGGCCGCCGCCTACGGCCGCGCGCTGACGGTGATCGACGAGCCCGAGGCGACGGCGCTCGGTGCCGCGCTGCTGGGCGGCATCGCCGCGGGCGTCTGGCCGGACATGGACGCCGCACAGGGCGGCATCGACCAGGCGCGTCACGTGGTCGAGCCTGACCCGGAATGGATCGCCCTGTACGACGAGCTGTTCGAGACGGTGTACCGGCGCTTCTACGAAACCACCGCGCCGCTGCATCACGCGCTCTCGCGCTTCGACGCGGCGCATCCGGGCTGAGGCGGCGAATCCCGCGCGCGGGGGCTTTACCGCGCCCGCGTGGCGTGGAACGGTACACGGGTCCAAGACAAACGTTCCACGCGGCGCGTCGCGCAAGGGGCGGGGCTGAACAAAAAACGGAGGAACCCATGAAGAAGCTGCTTTGCGCGGCCGTCGCGGCCCTCGCTGTCGGAGTGTTCGCCACCGGCGAGGCCCAGGCCAAGAAAGTGACCATCGCCCTGATCCCCGGCCTGACCACGGACGCATTCTACATCACCATGCACAAGGGCGCGCAGGCCGCCGCCGACGCGCTTGGCGATACGCTGGTGTTCCAAGGCGCGCCGGACTTCAACCCGGTGACGCAGGTGCCGGTGCTGGACGCGGTGATCGCGCGCCACCCTGACGCGATCCTGATCGCGCCGACCGACAAGGTGCAATTGGTGCAGCCGCTGAAGAAGGCCATCGAGGCCGGCATCAAGGTGATCACGGTCGATACCTTCATCGGCAACGGCCATTACCAGACCGGCAGCGGGGATGCGGATTTCCCGCTGTCCTACGTCGCCTCGGACAACGTCCTCGGCGGGCAGATCGCGGCGCGCGCGCTGGCGAAGTCGATTGGCGACAAGGGCAAGGTGTACGTTTCCAACGTCAAGCCCGGTGTCTCCACCACCGACCAGCGCGAGGAGGGCTTCAAGGACGAGATGAAGCACCACCCCGGCATCACCGTGCTGGAAACTCAGTTCAACGACGACGACGCCAACAAGGCGGCAAGCCAGTTGCAGTCGGTGCTGGCGCGCAACCCGGATTTGGCCGGCGTGTTCGGCGCCAACCTGTTCTCGGCCCTGGGCAGCGCCAACGGCGTGAAGCAGTCGGGCGCATCGGGCAAGGTGAAGGTGGCCGCGTTCGACGCGCCGAAGGCGATTGTCGAGCCACTGAAAAGCGGGCTGGTCGATATCGCCATCGCGCAGCACCCGGCCGAGATCGGCTATTTCGGCTTCGTCGCCGCGCACGCGATCCTGAACGGCCAGTCGATCCCGACCAGCATCGGCACCGGATTCACCGTCATGACGCGCGACAATATCGATGACCCGGCCGTGAACGCCTACCTCTACAGCGACTGAAGGACGCCGGTCTTTCGACGCGGCGCGCCCCCTCCCCCAACCCCCGCAAGGGGAGGGGGCCGCGCCCCAGCCGCCGCCCGCAGGGAGTGCCTCGTGTCTATATCCGCCTCCGTCCCGACCCGCCCGCCCGAACCGCGAGAGGCCGCCTGGATCGGCTGGGTTGCCTCGGCGCGCGCGTGGCTGTTTCTGATCGTGCTGATCGCGGGCTTCGAGGTCTGGGCGCAGTTGTCGTTCCAGGCGACGTTCGTTGGCAATATCTTCAACGTCCGCTCGATTGCCGTCTTTGCCGTGGCCCCGCTGCTGCTCGCCATCGGCCAGACCTTCGTCATCATCTCGGGCGGCATCGACCTCTCGGTCGGCTTCACCATGGGGTTCGCCGCGGTGATCGTGGCGCATGTCGCCAACCTCGCCACCCCGGTGCTGGGGCAGGGGCTGGGGCTGCTGGTGGCGGTGATCGCGGCCGTCGCGGCCTCGGTGATTCCCGGACTGGTCAACGGATTACTGATCGCGCAACTGCGGGTGCCGCCGTTCATCGGCACGCTGGGCATGTACGGCGTGGCGCGCGGGGTGGCGTATCTGCTGGCCGGCGGAACCACGGTGCCGGTCTCCAACGAGGCCCTATCCTACCTCGGCAACGGCACGCTCGCGGGGTTTCCGGTGGTGGTGCTGCTGACCGCGTTGGCGATGCTGGTGCTGCATTACCTGCTGTCGCAGACCCGCTTCGGGCAATACACCTACGCCATCGGCGGCAATCGCGCCGCCGCCGTGCGCGCGGGCATCAATGTCAAGCGCACCACCATCCTGCTGTATATCCTGTCCGCCGTATGCGCGGCCATTGGCGGCATCCTGTATGCGGGCCGGTTCTCGGCCGGCGCGGCGCAGGCGGGCGAGCCGCTGCTGCTGGACAGCATCGCCGCCGTGGTGATCGGCGGCGCCAGCCTGTTCGGCGGCTCCGGTACCATCGTGGGCACGCTGATCGGGGCGCTGATCGTCGCCGTGATCCAGTACGGCCTC
>JAKBCB010000411.1 GCA_021808185.1 Pseudomonadota bacterium | reverse complement strand
GCGGCAAGCTGTTCGCCTACCAGTCCGCGGTCACCATGATCGGCTATTCGTACGGATATTTCAGCGCCTGGGACATGGTGAAGCTCGGCTTCGTGCTCACCGTGCTGGAATGGCTGCTGCTGCTGCTCGTGGTGCCGTTCTACTGGCCGCTGATCGGCATTGGTTGATGCGCCGCCAGGATCCGGCGGTTACAATCCTGTTGCCAAGTCCGGGCATCGGCATATGATCCCGCGCGGCGCCTCGACGCGCCCCGGTCAACAAGCGGATCAACAACCGGATCAACAATCGGCCCGACGGGAGGGCGCGTTGCCCAGGATGGAATCGACCACTCGAAACGCACCAGGAATGACCAAATGTGCCGTCGCGTTCCGCCGCGGATTGCTTCTCGGCCTGTTCGCCACCGCCGCCTTCGCCGCGATGGCGCTATGGGCCGCCAACGCCTTGCATGCACGCCCGTCCCTGGGCACCGCGCAGGTCAGCACCAGCCGCTGAGCCGGCGCGCATGAGCACACCTGGCCTGCCGCTGCAAACTTCCCCGTTCTGGGATTTTTCTCTGCGGCTCTATCGCCGTGCCGCGTTTCGCGCCGCCTGCCTCGCCATCCAGGACGAGGCCGGCGCGGACGTGAACATCGCCCTGTTCCTGCTCTGGCAGGCAAGCCGCGGCCATGCGTTCGACGCCGCCGCGGTCGCCCGGCTGGACGCGCTCGTCGCCCCCTGGCGCGGCGAGGTGGTGGTGCGGCTGCGCGCGGTGCGCCGCTTCCTCAAGCCGCTCGAATCCGGCGCCGAGGATGACGACGTCGCCGCCCTGCGCCGCGAGATAAAGACCGTCGAGCTCGAATCCGAGCGCCTGCAACAGGAAATGCTGCACCGCGAAGCCGCCGGCTGGGGCAGCGAGGCCGCCGCCGAACCCGCGCTTGCCAGCCGCCACCTCGCGCTGTACGCAGCCCATCTGGGCCACGATTTCCCCCCCGCCGCCGCCGACGCGCTCGTCGCCGCCGCTTTCGCCTGAGAATCCGATGACCGCAGCACCGGCCGACGCGCCGCTTACCTATCCGTTCGAGCATCCGCCCGAAGAGGGCGCCACCATCGAGGTCGCCGACGGCATCTTCTGGGCCAGCCTGCCGGTGCCCTTCGTCGGGCTGCGCCAGGTCAATATCTGGCTGCTGCGCGACGGCCCCGGCTGGACCATGATCGACACCGGACATGGCGACCCGACCACCCGCATGCGGCTCGAACATCTGTTCGCCACCGTCCTGCATGGCCGGCCGGTCACCCGGCTGATCCTCACCCATTTCCATCCCGACCATGCCGGCAACAGCGGCTTCGTCGCGGAGCGCTGGGGCGGGCTGCTGCCGCTGATGTCGCAGGCCGAATGGTTCGCCGCGAACCTTGCGGTGCGCGACGCCTATACCGACAGCATCGAGGACCGCGAAGTCTTTCACCAGTTGCACGGGCTCGATCCCGAGCGCGCCGGGCGCTTCCGCCGGGACGTCCTGCTCTACAGCGCCGGGGTGCGGCTGCCGCCTGCCTTCGAGCGCCTCATCGAGGGCGACCGCGTCAGCATCGACGGCGTGCAATGGCAGGCCATCCGCGGCGGCGGCCACTCGCCGGAACATATGTCGCTGTGGTGCGCGGACCGTCGCATCCTGATCGCCGGCGACCAGATCCTGCCCACCATCACCACCAATGTCAGCGTCTGGCAGACCGAACCGCTCGGCGACCCGCTCGCCCAGTTCCTCGATGCGTGCCACCGCTTCGAGAAGATCATCTCCCCGGACGCGCTGATCCTGCCCTCGCACCGCCGCCCGTTTCACGGCGTGCGCGCCCGGCTGCACGCGCTGCTCACCCATCATCAGGCCCGGCTCGATCTCGTGGCCGATGGCTGCGCCGAACCGCGCGCCGCCGGCGAATTGCTGAACCTGATGTTCGATCGCCCGCTCGACGGGCACCAGGTCGGCTTCGCCATGGGCGAGGCGCTGGCGCATCTGAACCATCTGGTCGGGCTTGGCGTGCTCGACCGGCTGCCGGTCGAGGCAGGGGTGCAGCGCTTCGTCCGCCGGTTGTAATTTTCCGGCGCCTGCCCTCATCTGTTGCCCATCAATAAGGAAAGTCAGCCCGGCGTGACCAGCCCAGCCCCTCATCCCCCCAGCGGCCCGACCCGGCGGCTGATCGTCGCCATCACCGGCGCCTCCGGCTCCATCTACGGCATCCGAGCGCTCCAGATCCTGCAGCAATTCCCGGATCTGGAGACCCACCTGGTGCTGTCACCCTCCGGCGTGCGCACCATCGGCGAGGAGACCGACTACACCGCCGCCGATGTCACCGCTCTGGCCACCCGCACCTACAGCTACAAGGATATCGGCGCCTCGATCTCATCGGGCTCGTTCAAGACGCTCGGCATGCTGGTCGCGCCCTGCTCGGTGCGCACCCTGTCCGGCATCGCGCAGAGCATGGACGACGCGCTGGTGGTGCGCGCGGCGGATGTGTGCCTCAAGGAACGTCGCCGCGTGGTGCTGCTGTTCCGCGAAACCCCGCTGCATGCCGGCCATATCGCGCTGATGGAGGCCGCCACCCGCAACGGCGCCATCGTCATGCCGCCGGTGCCGGCCTTCTATCACCGTCCCAAGACGCTCGACGACGTGGTGAACCAGACGGTCGGGCGCGCGCTCGATCTGTTCGATCTGGACACCCATTTGGTGAAGCGCTGGACCGAGGATTAGCGTCGGTCCGGCGAAGTTGGCTTCGCCGCAGCCGGATAAACTGACGCGCTGACAAATCTGTGGGAGCAAGGCCATGAAAGCCGCCTGGTACGATGATCTGGGCCCCGCCCGCGACGTCATGCAGATCGGCAACTGGCCCGATCCGGTGGCCGGTCCCGGCGAGGTGCTGGTGCGGCTGCGCGCCTCGGGGGTCAACCCCTCGGATGTGAAAAGCCGCGGCGGCGCCTTCGGCCGCGCCCGCTTCCTCGGCCGCACCATCCCGCACAGCGACGGCGCGGGCGACATCGTCGCGGTCGGCCCCGGCGTGGACGCCGCCCGCGTGGGTGAACGCGTGTGGGTCTGGAACGGGCAATATCAGCGCCCCATGGGCACCGCCGCCGAGCTGATCGCGCTGCCCGCCGCCATGGCGGTAAAGCTTCCCAATGCCGTCAGCTACGAGGCCGGCGCGTGCCTGGGCATCCCGGCAATGACCGCGGCCCAGGCGGTGCGGCTGTGCCAGATCGAGCCGGGCGACCAGGTGCTGGTCAGCGGTGGGGCCGGCGCGGTGGCGCATTACGCGATCCAGCTCGCCAAATTGCGCGGCGCGCGCGTGCTCACCACCATCAGCGGCGCGGCCAAGGCGGCGCACGCGATGGCGGCGGGCGCTGACGCCACCATCAACTATCGCACCGAGAACGTCGCCGAGCGGGTGGCCGCACTCACCGCCGGCCAGGGGCTCGATGCCATCGTGGAGATGGATCTGGGCGCCAACGCGAGCCAGATCGGGCTGCTGCGCGCCGGCGGGCGGGTGGCGATCTATGGCGTCACCGGCGCGGAGGTGGCGATCCCCGGCAGGGCGTCGCTGCAAGGCGCGGTGTCGCTGAATTTCCTGTATGTGTATGAGCAGAAGCCGACATTGCGCGCGGCGATCATCCGCGAGCTGTCCAACCTGCTGGCCGCCGGCCGGCTGGTCCACGCGGTGGGCGCGCGCTTTCCGCTGGCCGAGATCGCGGCGGCGCACGAGGCGGTGGAACAGGCCAGCGTGATCGGCAATGTGGTGGTGACGCTGTAGGGCGGCAGCGATTTGTTGCGCGCCCGGCCGCCGCGGGCCTAGGCTTGGCGCCACCGTCGCGATCCGTGGCGGCAGCAGCGATGCGGGGAAAGATGCGGG
>JAKBCB010000410.1 GCA_021808185.1 Pseudomonadota bacterium | reverse complement strand
CGGGCGCGGAGCAATTCGGCGCCGACGCGCTGCCGGCTGAAACCCCGCTCACCCTGCGCGCGATCCGCAGCCCGCATCCGCACGCGCGCTTTACGTTCGGCGATTTGTCCGCGTTGCGCGCGGCGCATCCGGGGCTGGCCGCGATCCTAACCGCCACCGACATTCCCGGCCGCAACCTGTACGGCATCTACCCGACCGGCAAGGACCAGCCGGTGCTGGCCGAAGGCTATGTGCGCCATCGCGGCGAACCGGTGTGCGCGCTGGTGGGCGAGGCGGAAACGCTCGCCCGCATCGCCGATGCCGACGTGCCGATCGTATGGGAGGTGCTGCCGCCGGTCACGTTCGCGGCCGGCGGCCCGGATCTGCACGCGCACGCGCCGGGCAACGTGCTGTGCCGGGGCCGCGTCGCGCGCGGCGACGCCGATGCCGCGATGGCGCACGCGGCGGCCGTGGCGCGCATCCAGACGCAAACGACCTTCGTCGAACACGCCTACATCGAACCCGAAGCCGGCTACGCGCGGCGCGTGGGCGATCGCATGGAAATCGTCGCCTGCACGCAGACGCCGTACATGGACCGCGACGAACTGGCGCCGATCCTCGGCATCGCGCCGGAGGATGTGCGGGTGATCCCGACGGCGGTCGGCGGCGGCTTCGGGGGCAAGCTCGATCTGTCGATGCAGCCGCTGGCCTGCGTCGCCGCGTGGCGGCTCGGGCGGCCGGTGCGCACGGTGTACACGCGCCCCGAAAGCATGGCCGCCAGCACCAAGCGCCACCCCTCGCGCATCAGCGCCGAGGCGGCGGCGGATGCGCACGGGCGGCTCGTCGCGTTTCGCATGCACGGGGATTTCGACACCGGCGCCTACGCAAGCTGGGGACCGACGGTTGCCAACCGCGTGCCCGTCCACGCCACCGGCCCGTATGACGTGCCGAACGTGCTCGCCACCACGGCGGCGATCCACACCACCAACCCGCCCGCCGGCGCGTTCCGTGGCTTCGGCGTGCCGCAAGCCGCCATCGCGGGCGAGGCGCTGCTGGACATGCTGGCCGACCAAGTCGGCATCGACGCGTGGGAGATCCGCAGGCGCAACGCGCTGGGCGTGGGCGGCGTGACGGCGACCGGGCAGGTGCTCGGCGCGGGCGCGGCGCTGCCCGAGTGCCTGGATGCGATCCGCCCGCGCTACATGGCGCTGCGCGAGCAGGCCGAGGCGTTCAATCGCGACGCGGCGGGCACGCGCCAGGGCGTCGGCATCGCCTGCATGTGGTACGGCATCGGCAACACCAGTCTGGCCAACCCGTCCGAGATGGTGATGGGCGTCACGCGCGACGGCCGCGCGGTGCTGTTCTCCGGCGCGGTGGATATCGGCCAGGGGTCGAACACCATCATGGTGCAGATCGCCGCCGACGCGCTCGGCATTGCCGTGGCCGATGTCGGGCTGGTCGCGGGCGATACCGACCGCACGCGCGACGCGGGCAAGACCAGCGCCTCGCGCCAGACCTTCGTCAGCGGCAACGCGGCCAGGCAGGCGGGGGAGGAATTGCGCGCCGAACTGCTGCGCCGCGCCAACGCGGGGCCGGATGGCGTGATCGCGCTGGTGAACGGCAAGGTGCATGTTCGCCATGGCGGCGGCGAGGCGGTGCTCGATCCCGCGCATCTGCCCGCCGACGCCGAGGGCGTGGTGCTGCGCGGCATCGGCAGATTCGACCCGCCGACGACGCCGCTGGACGCGGACGGCCAGGGCATCCCGTACGCGAGTTACGCCTTCGCGGCCCAGGTGGCGCTGGTGGAGGTCGATCTGGCGCTCGGCACGACCAGGGTGCTGCGCATCGTGGCCGCCCACGATGTCGGCCGCGCCATCAATCCCACGCAGGTCGAAGGCCAGATCCACGGCGGCATCGCCCAGGGCCTCGGCCTGGCGCTCATGGAGGACTACGTGCCCGGCCGCACCGAGAACCTGCACGACTACCTGATCCCCACCATCGGCGACATCCCGCCGATCGAGACCATCCTGATCGAGCGGCCGGACCCGCTCGGCCCGTACGGGGCGAAGGGCGTGGGCGAGCCGGCGCTGATCGCCACCGCCCCCGCGATCCTCAACGCCATCGCGCGGGCGACCGGCGCGCGCCTGACCATCGCCCCCGCCACCCCCGCGCGCGTGCTGGAGGCGCTGGCGTGACGGCGCACACGCACGAAGGCGCCGCCGGCCCGGAGGAAGCGGCCCTCGCCGCCGCATCCGTCGCCGAAGCCGGCATCCTCACCTGCGACGCCTGCCCGGTGCTGTGCCGCATCCGCGCGGGCAAGACCGGCGCCTGCGACCGCTACGGCAATGTCGAGGGCCGCCTCACCCGCATGGACCCGCTGACGGTGCTGACCCGCGCGCCGGAGCAGGTGCGCTTCGCCGGCGATGACTGGACCGGCAACCCGATCGCCGCGCGCGACGTGTTCGTCACCGCCATCGGCGCGGGCACGACCTATCCGGACTACAAGCCCGCGCCCTTCATCGTGGGCAGCGAGATCGACGGCGTGGACATGGTCACCGTCGTCTCGGAGGGGATTTTCTCCTACTGCGGCCTGAAGCTGAAGATCGACACGGACCGCCATCTCGGCCCCGAATGCGCCCCGGTGCGCGCGCGCGGCGAGCAGGTGGGCCACGTCACCACCGCCGAATACGGCAGCCAGATGTTGTCCCTGGGCGGCGTGCGGCATCTGACCGGCGGCAGCAAGAAAGAGGGCGTCGTCGCCTGCGAGACGATGCTGGCGCTGTCCAACGGCGAGGCGGTGGAGTTGTCCGTCGATGGCGGCGCCTCCGTTCTCGTGCGCTCGGGTAGCGCGCCGGTCGTGGACGGCGTGCCGGAACACCGCATGCGCGTCGGCTGCGGCTCGGCCACCATCGGGATTTTCGCCAGCCAGTGGCTCGGCCACGCCGACGAGGTGATCGTGGTGGACGACCACATCACCGGCGTGCTGACGGAGCATCAGGCGGGCAAGTTCCTGGGCATGCGCCCGGCCGGCATCCGCGTGCGCGGCCGGCGCTCCACGCCCGGGCGGTATTTCCAGGTGGCCAATCCCGGCCTCGGCTGGGGCGGGACGGACATCGTCGATCCGCTTTCGATCATCGAGCGGATCGAGGCGAAACTGGCCTGGCCCGGCCTGCGGCTGCTGATGGTCTCCACCACCGGCGAGCACGCGGCGTGGTTCGTGCTGGACGACGCGCTGCGCCCGCAACCGGCGGAGATGCCCCCCGCCATCGCGGCGGCGGTGGCCCGCATCGGGGAGAATTGCGAGCCGGCGCTGTGCACGGTGCTGTTCATGGCCGGCGCCGGCGGCAGCCTGCGCGCGGGCGCGACGGAGAACCCGGTGCTGCTGACCCGCGCGGTGCAGGCCGGGCGCGCGCGCGTCACCTCCGGCGGCGCGCCGGTCTATGTGTGGCCGGGCGGGGGCATCACCTTCATGGTCGATGTGCGCACCATGCCCGCCGCCAGCTTCGGCAGCGTGCCCACGCCGGCGCTGGTCGCGCCCATCGAGTTCACCCTGCCGCTGGCCGACTACGCCGCCCTCGGCGGCCACATGGGCCGGGTGCGGCCGGTGGCCGAGGTGCTGGCCGAGACGCGCCCGCGCGGCGTCGCGCTGCCGCCCGGCGTGCCGTTTCCGCACCCGTGAGCGCACGGGCGCACCCGGATAAAGCCCCCTCCCCTTGCGGGAGGGGGTTGGGGGAGGGGGTCGCGCGCCCCGAGGCCCGTGCGGCTCGTCCCCTCACCCCGGCCCTCTCCCGCAAGGGGAGAGGGAGCAGAAAGCCCCCTCACCCCAACCCTCTCCCGCAAGGGGAAAGGGAGCCGCACGGCGGCGGGGCCGTTCGGGTGATGCGGTGATCCAGACCGCCCTGCTCCCGGACGGCAGG
>JAKBCB010000013.1 GCA_021808185.1 Pseudomonadota bacterium | reverse complement strand
GCAGCCGGTGCCGACGGCGGGCGATCCGGCCACGCCGCCCCCCGTCGCCGCGCCGGCGCCGCCCCGGCCGGACAGCGCCGCGCCGGGGGTGCGGGTCGAGCGCCCCGACCCCACGATCATCCCGGCGCGCGACCGCCCGGACAACCGCGCACCGGCCTACCCGGAGGTCGCCCGCCGCTTGCGCCAGCACGGCACCGTACTGTTGCGCATGTATATCGCCCCGGATGGCGCGGTGACGCGGGTCGAGACCCTTCGGTCCTCCGGCGTTGCGGTGCTCGACTCGGCGGCCATCGCGGCACTGGCCCGCTGGCGCTTCTTGCCAGCGGAGGAAAACGGGCAACCTGTGGCTTCGACCCGGGACCAGCCGGTAAGCTTTGTACTCGATCAGTAAGGCGGGATTGTCATGGTGAAGATCGATCGCGTGGTCACGCGCGGCGGCGATAGGGGCGAGACCTCGCTCGGCGACGGCTCACGGGTGGCCAAGGACGTGGCGCGGGTGGAGGCGTTCGGCAGTGTGGACGAGGCCAACGCCGCCATCGGCGCGCTGCGGCTGCACACCGAGGCCGACGCCGCAGCGGACGCGATGCTGGCGCGGATCCAGAACGACCTGTTCGATCTCGGCGCCGATCTGTGCGTGCCGGGCGAGGCAGGCGACCGGCTGCGGATGACCGACGCACCCAGCCTGCGGCTGGAGCAGGAGGTCGCGGAGATGAACGCCGGCCTGCCGCCTCTGACCAGCTTTGTTCTCCCCGGTGGCACGGCGGCGGCGGCGCATGCCCACCTCGCTCGCGTGTCGGTGCGGCGGGCGGAGCGGCGGGTGGTGGCGCTGAGCCATGTGGAGACGATCAATCTGGCCGTCGTGCGCTACCTGAACCGGCTGTCGGACCACTTGTTCGTGCTCGGCCGCCGGCTGAACGGCAATGGGGCGAACGACGTGCTGTGGGTGCCCGGCGCCAATCGGTAGGCGCCGTCTGGCATTCCGCCGAGCCGCTGCGTATTTTCGCGGCCAGCCATTTGCTCGGACCATACATGCCGAACGCGCCCACCCAAGCCGAACGACGCTCGCGCAAGCCTGATCCGGCAGCCACGCGGCAAAACATCCTGGCCGTGGCCCGCAGCGAATTCGTCGAACATGGGCTGAGCGGCGCGCGAGTGGACGCGATCGCGGCGCTGACGCACACCACCAAACGGATGATCTACTACTACTTCGGCAGCAAGGAAGGGCTGTACCTCGCCGTGCTGGAGCAGGCGTACGGCGACATCCGGGCCATCGAGCAGACGCTCGATCTACAGAACCTCGCACCGTTGGCGGCGATCCGGCGCCTGGTGGAGTTCACCTTCGACTACCAGGACGCGCATCCGGACTTCATCCGCCTTGTCTGCATCGAGAACATCCACCATGGGAAGTTCCTGGCGACATCGGAGAAGATCCGCTCCCTGAACATCCCGGTGATCGAAAGCCTCGCATCCATTTTGGAGCGCGGGCGGGCGGAGGGCGTATTTCGCGCGACGGCGGACGCGGTGGACATGCACATGATGATCAGCGCGTTCTGCTTCTTCCGTGTTGCCAACCGCTACACGTTCGGCACGCTGTTCAGCCGCGATCTGTCCGCGCCAGAAATACGGGCGCGGCACAAGCGGCTGATCGGCGATGCGATCCTGCGCTACCTGCAAGGCGACGACACCGCCGCCGCCTCGCCGCTCGCCGAGGTCAGTCGAGTTCGATCCGGTGCACGTCGCCCAGGATGAAGATGTAAGACAGCGCGCCGAGCAGCGCCACGATGCCGACGAACGCCAGGGCGCCGACGAAGGAGCCGGTGGCGCTGACGATGAAGCCGATCACCAGCGGGGTGACGATGCCGGCAAGGTTGGCGGCGAAGTTGAACAGCCCGCCGGTCAGGCCCATCAGCTGCTTGGGCGCGATGTCCGAGATCAGCGTCCAGCCCAGCCCGACCATGCCCTGACCGAAGAAAGCGACCGAGAGAATCGCGATCACAACCGCGTTGCTGTCCACATAATTAGCGGCGACGATGCCGGAGGCGAGCAGCAGCCCGCCGATGATCGGCAGTTTGCGCGCGATATTCGCCGAGCCGGTGCGGGCCAGCAGCCGGTCCGATACCCAGCCGCCAAAGGCCACGCCGACGGCTGCGGCCAGGAACGGCAGCACCGCGAAGAAGCCGACCTTGACCCAGCCCATGTGCCGCTCGGTCGCCAGATAGGTCGGAAACCAGGTCAGGAAGAACACGAGCGTGGAGTTGCCCGCGAATTGGCCGATCGCGGCACCCCAGACCTGCCGATAGGATAGCAGCTTGCCGACATTGGCCCAGGAGAACGCCACCTTGGCCGTGGTCTGGCTCAGGCCGCCACCGGCGCGGATGTAGTCAAGCTCGGCGCGGCTGACGCCCCGGCTCTCGTGCGGCTCGCGATAGGCGAGCCACCAGACGATGCCGAAGGCGATGCCAACAATGCCGACGACGAGGAACAACGCCTGCCAGCCGAACAGGCCCATGATCCAGAACAGCGCCGGGCTGAACACGGCGAGGCCGAGATATTCGCCGACCGTGTAGATGCTGGTGGCCCGCGCACGCTCGCCCTGCGGGAACCAGGTGCCGACGATGCGGCTGTTGGCGGGGAAGCAGGGCGCCTCGGACACGCCGAGGCCGAAGCGGAAGGCGAGCAGCGTGCCGAGGCCGGTGGCGAAGCCTTGCAGCAGGGTGAACAGCGACCAGAACGTGATCGAGAGGAAATAGGTCAGCTTGACGCCGAAACGATCCAGGAACACCCCACCCGGGATCTGGGCCGCTGCGTAGGTCCAGGAAAAGGCGGAGAACACCACGCCCATCCAGGCGGCATCGATGCCCAGATCCTGGCGAAGGCTGGGGGCGGCGATGCCGAGCACGGTGCGATCGAGGTAGTTGATCATGGTGCCGACCGCGATCAGCGCCAGAATCCCGAAGCGCACCCGCGTACGTCGTCCGTCCGCGCCGCCGACGGCCGGCGGAACCGCGAAACCTTGTGTTGATGTGGACATCTGCCTTCCCCGAGTTTCTTGATCTGGCTGGTCTATGGCGCGCCCATGCGGGCGAAGTGGCGCAGCATGCGCTCCGCGTCAGGTGCGATGCCGGTAAACAGGCGGAACGCCTCGACGGCCTGGAACACCGCCATGCGTCCGCCATCGAGGGTGCGGCAGCCGCGCGCGCGGGCGGCACGCAGCAGTTCCGTTTCCAGTGGAAAATAGACGATTTCCGCCACCCACATCTCCGGGCGAAGCAAGCCCGTCGGCAACGGCGTGCCGGGGTATTTCGCCATGCCGATGGGGGTGGCGTTGATGACTCCGTCCGCGCCCGCGACCGCATCGGCCGCATCGGTTGCCACGCGCACCCGATCGGCCCCGAAGCGCGCGCGCAGCCCTTCGGCCACTGTCAGCGCCCGCGAGGGTTCGACATCGACTAGAACCAGATCCGCGACGCCCAGCGTCAGCGCCGCATGCGCCACGGCGGCACCCGCGCCACCGGCACCGAATTGCACAACCCGCCGCAGCGCCGCCCCGGGCAGTCCCCGACGAAAGCCCTCGGCAAATCCCCACCAATCGGTGTTGTGGCCGATCCGGCGGCCGTCGCGCAGGACCACCGTGTTGACCGCGCCTAGCGCCCGCGCATCGTCGGAAAGGTCGTCGAGCAGCGGGATCACCGTCTGCTTGCAGGGATGCGTAATGTTGAGCCCGGCAAACCCCATCCGCTCGGCGGCGGCGAGCAACTCGGGCAGCGCCTCGGCGCCGAGGCCGAGCCGCTCGATGTCGATCAACTTATAGAGATAACGCAGCCCCTGCGCCGCCCCCTCGACTTCGTGCAGCGCCGGCGTGCGGGACGCCTGGATGCCGGCGCCGATCAGGCCAACAAGAACGCCGCGCGGAAGGGTATCACTCACGGCGCTGCACTCCCGGCTTCACGGATCATGAGCATGCGTGCTTCTCTGCCCCTTGGAACGATCGCCGTTCTGGGGTGCTTCGGCGAGCTTTGCCTTGCACCGTCCAGCTTCCGACCGCTATGTACTATCTAGTTAATCCACGTCAATGGCCAAGTTCGCCGCACCACCCGCCGAGGAACCACCGCCATGTCCGCATCCGCTGGCCGCCTCCGCTCGATCGCGACCGTCTCGCTCAGCGGCACCCTGCCCGACAAGCTGGAAGCGGCGGCGTCCATCGGCTTCGACGGAGTTGAGATCTTCGAGAACGACCTGCTGACCTTCGACGGCACCCCGCAGGACATCCGGCTGCTCGCCCGGGATCTGGGCCTGCAAATCTTCCTGTTCCAGCCGTTCCGCGATTTCGAGGCGATGCCGGAGCCACAGCGCACCCGCAATCTTGACCGCGCGGAGCGCAAATTCGACGTGATGCAGGCGCTTGGCGCCGAGCTGCTGCTGGTGTGCAGCAACACCCATCCATCGGCCATCGCCGATGACGCGCGTGCCGCCGCCGATCTCGCCGAGATGGCGGAGCGCGCCGCAAGGCGCGGGCTGCGCGTCGGCTACGAGGCACTGGCCTGGGGGCAGCATGTGCGACGATGGCGCCATGCCTGGAAGATTGTGCAGCAGGCCGCCCACCCAGCGCTCGGCCTGATCGTCGATAGCTTCCACACGCTCGCACTTGGCGACGACCCCTCCGGCATCGCCGAGGTGCCGGGCGAGCGGCTGTTCTTCGCGCAACTGGCGGATGCGCCGAAGCTGTCGATGGACCCGCTGTCCTGGAGCCGGCACTACCGCAACTTCCCGTTCCAGGGTGCGCTCGACTGCACCGGGTTCCTACGCGCGGTGCTGGCCAGCGGCTATGCCGGGCCGCTCAGCCTGGAGGTGTTCAACGACGATTTCCGCGCGGCCCCGGCGCGGCTGACGGCGCGCGATGGCTTGCGCTCACTGGTGCTGCTGGAAGCCGAGGCAGGCGGCGCGCCGCTGCCGGCACCGCCCGTGCTGAGCGGGTTCGAGTTCCTGGAATTCTCCGTCGATGAACAGGCGCTGGAGGAATTGGCCACCCTGCTGACCAGGCTGGGGTTCGCCCATGCCGGCAACCATCGCTCCAAGGCGGTGCGGCTGTATCGGCAGGGGGATGCGAACATCGTGCTGAACGCCGAGCCCGATAGTGCCGCGGCAGAGCATTTCCATTTGCACGGTCCCTCGGTCTGCGCGATGGCGTTCCGGGTGGACAGCGTCGATCGGGCGCTTGTCCGCGCCATGGCGCTGCTGTCCTCGGAATGGCGCGAGCAGGTCGGCGCTGGCGAGCGGCATATCCCCGCAGTGCGCGCGCCGGACGGCACTCTGATCTACCTCGTCGAGCCGGGCGCCGGCGGCCGGAGCATCTGGGAGGACGATTTCGTCCTGCTGCCGATGCCCGAGACGGATTGCGGCGTGATCGGCATCGACCACGTCGCGCAGGCGTTGCAGCCGGGGCGAATGGACAGTTTCGTGCTGTTCTACCGCGCGCTGTTCGGGCTGACGGCCGATGCCTTGTGGGAGTTGCCGGACCCGTTCGGCCTGGTGCGCAGCCGCGCGATGACCGATCCCTCCGGCAGCGTGCGCCTGCCGCTGAATATTTCCGAGAGCGGCAAGACCAGCACCGGGCGCTTCGTGTCGTCCTATGCCGGCGCCGGCGTGCACCACATCGCCCTCGCCACCCGCGACATCGCCGCCACGCTCACACAGGCACGCGGTGCGCCGATCATGCCGATTCCTGCGAATTACTACGACGATCTGGCGGCACGCTGGGATCTGAGCGACGCGGCACTGACGGCGCTGCGCGCCCAGGCGTTGCTGTACGACCGCGACGACGCCGGGGAATATCTGCAAGCCTACACCGATCCGTTCGACGACCGCTTCTTCTTCGAGTTCGTCGAGCGGCGCGGCTATCGCGGCTTTGGCGCCGTCAACGCGGCGGTGCGGATGGCGGCCCAGGCGCAGCGGCGGCGGCAGGCGCCATAAGTAACGTCTCCGGCGGCAGCACCCAGTCCTGCGGCCTGTCGTACAGCCCGGGTCGCGTGTTGAGGCCCATCCAGGCGTCCACGATCGAACCGACATCGATCGCGATGCCGCCACGCTGGCGGATCAGGTTGCAGTAGATTTTCGCCAGCAGCCCACCTGCGACGATGAACACCGCTCCCGGCCGCGGCACCGCGATACCGTGGCAGAGGTCGTGGTACAAATCCGGGAAATGCGGCCGGTCGGTCTGGCGCAACTGCTCCGCCGGCAGGCGGCTTTCGCCCGGCAGCACATATTCGGCGATCTCACCGATGCCATGCAACTGGCCGAGCCGCCGGGCCAGCCCCGGGTGCGGGCTGATGACGCCGAGAAAATCGAGCCCGGCGAGGATGTCGCGATAGAACGGGGTGGCGCGATGAAGATCCAGGTGGATGAACGCATCCGTCAGCCGCATCCGTGTCTCGGTGCGCACCACGCTGCCGACCACGCCCTCGATGTGACCGAGATAGCCGAAATGGATATTGTCGGTGCCGAGACGGTCGGCCGAGGAGACGCCGAGAATGTCGGCCTGCTCGATCGCCGAGATCGAGGCCGCCTGTAGCCGCAGCACTTCGTCGGCATCGGCCGCCGCGATCGGCTGGCGGAACCAGTTGCGAAACGGCACGTCGCCGAGCATGTCGATCCGCGCGGGGCTGAGTCGGCCACGCAGGCGGGGGTCGCAATACGCCAAAAACCGCGCCTCGCCATCGCCGACGCGGACCAGCGAGAGCGGCTTTCGCTCGCCGATGGCCGCGCGCAGAGCCGCGACGACGGCTGAGGTGTCGAGCCAGCGCGGGGTCTGCTGCCGCGCGCTCGCCGCCGCGATGCAGGCGGCGCGGTCGTGACCGATGGCCAGCATCGCATGGCCCGCGAGCACCGCGGTTTCATAGCCTGCGACGGTGCGCAAATTGTCGGCAACGCGCCCGGACAGTTCCACCACCTTGTCGTACTGGGCCAACTCGGTCAGCAGCGAGAGGTAGCGGGCAAAATCGACATCGCGCATCCGCCCGGCGGCGGCGACCTTGGCATAGACCTCGGCCGCCTGATCCCGCCGGTTATGGAACACCAGCAGGTTAGCCAACTCGGCGGCGACCTCGGGCTCGCCCGGATCCTGGGCGCTGGCCTGCCGCAGCAGATCGAGTGCCTGCGCGTGCCGGCCCAGCGCGTGCATCGTCTCGCCCGCGCGGCGATACGCCAGCGCGTAGGTAGGCGCCGAGCGCGAGGCCTTCTGATACCACCAGACGGCGTCCTCCGGCCGTTGCATGGCCATGAAGGTGTTGGCGATTTCCATTTCGGTGTAGTGGAAGTTGGGAAAGATCTCGAGGGCCGCGTTGAACATCCGCAGCGCCGCCTCGTGCGCGCCGCCGATCAGCAGTACCACCCCCGCCTGATGCAGCAGATTGACGTCACGCGGATAGAGCGCAAGCAAGGCATGGGCCTCGGTCTGGGCCTGGTCGTGCCGGCCAGTGCGCGCCAGCGCCACCACGCGCTCCATGGCCACGCGCGCGTCCGCAAGCGTAACCGCAGCCCCCTCCTGGGCAAGATCTGACTCCATCCTCGTCACCTACCCCGCCCTTCGTTAACGATCCAGCACGTCTGGTCGGCCTCGTGCCGATAAATCCCCCCGCGCGCACCGCGAAGGGGGCGAGGGTCAGTCCGGGCGCTTGTAGGCGCCGAGGCCGGGGCGATAGGACTTGTCGTCGATGAACTGCTTGATGCCTTCCTTGCGGCCACCCGACGTGTCAAGGAAGTTCAGCGATTCCTGTCGCACCACCAGATAGTCCTGCGCCGCGTCCACGGTCATTTCTGTCACCCTGCGGATCGCGTCCTTCGCGGCCTTGAGGGTTTTCGGGTTCTTCTCCAACAGCACGTCGGCCAGGGCACGCACGCGGGCGCGCAACTGATCGAGCGGCACCGCCTCGTTCACGAGCTTCAACGCGGCCGCCTTGCGGCCATCGAAGGTCTCGCCGGTGAGGGTGTAATACATCGCCTCGCGCTGGCTCATCAGTTCGACCAGCACCTTGGTGACGTTGCCGCCGGGAATGATGCCCCAGTTGATCTCCGAGACGCCGAACCGCGCCTCCTCGGCGGCAATGGCAAGGTCACAGGAGAACAACGGCGCAAAGGCGCCGCCGAAGCACCAGCCATTGACCATGGCGATGGTTGGCTTCTCGAACCAGCGCAGCCGCGACCACCAGCCATAGGCGTCGCGCTGCGCGCGGCGCACCGCCATCGGCCCCTTCGCCTCCGTTTCGCGGAAGTATTCCTTGAGGTCCATGCCGGCCGAGAACGCCTCGCCCGCGCCGGTCAGCACCACGACGCCGCACCGCACGTCGTCCTCCTGTTCAGTGAGAACGTCGTGCATGCGCGCGTTGAGCACGGGGTTCATGGCGTTGCGCTTATCCGGGCGATTCAGCGTCACCCAGGCGACGCGGCGATCGTACTCGATAGTGACAACATCGGTCGATGGGGAGGACTGTGGATGCTGCGTCATGGCGGGGTGCTCGGCTCCTGCTTGGGTTGCGGTGGCGTCACGGATCGGCGGCATGCAGGCCGCGCAGCCGATGCTTCTGGATCTTGCCCGAGGCGGTGCGCGGAATCGCCTCGACGAAGTGGATCCTGGTGGGATGCTTGTAGCGCGCGAGCCGGCCAGCGCAGAAGCGCCGCACGTCGGCCTCCGTCAGTGCCGCGTCCGAGCGCACGACCACGAACGCCTCCCCGGTTTCGCCCCAGACCGGATGCGCGACCCCGATCACGGCGACATCGGCGATGCCGGGCAGCTCCCACAGGGCGTTCTCCACTTCGGCGGGATACACGTTCTCGCCGCCGCTGATGTACATGTCCTTGATGCGATCCACGAGCCAGAAGAACCCGTCGGCGTCCTGCCGCGCGGCATCGCCGGTGCGGAACCAGCCGTCCTGGAGGGCGGCGGCGGTCGCGGATGGGTTGTTCCAGTAGCCCGGCGTCACGGCCGGGCCGCGCAGCCACAATTCGCCGACTTCGCCGGCCTGCGCCTCGCCGCCGTCGGCGCGGACGATGCGCGTGTCGAGCAACGGCACCGGCAGCCCGATGGCGCCCGGCCGGGCGGCGAGCGCGGCGGCGTCGATGGGCATGTGAATGACGGTGCCCGCCTCGCTGCTGCCATAGCCGTTGACCACCTTCACGCCGTCGGCCAGAAAATCCTCGATCAGCGCGCGCGAGACCGGTGCGCCGCCGACGAAGATCGCGCGCAGCCGCGACAGATCTGCACTCGGAAAGAACGGATGTGCGCGCAGCGCCAGGGCGATCTGCGGCACACCGAAATAATGCGTGATGCCCAGCCCGGGGTCCGAAAACGCGCGCAGCGTCTGCTCGGGCAGGAAGCGGTCGGAGATCACCAGCGTGGCCCCCAGCGTCAGCGCGCTACGCACGGTGGCGAACAGGCCGACGGTATGGAACATCGGCGCATCCGAGAGGATCGTGCAATCTGGGCCGAGTTCACCGACGAAAGCGAAATTGACCGAATTGCAGAACGCCCCGGCCCGGGTGACGATGGCACCCTTCGGCCGGCCGGTTGTCCCCGAGGTGTACAGCAGCGTGCAGGGCGCCGCCGGGTCGCCTAGCGCATCGGCCGACGCGGGATGGCCGAGGGCCGCGAACAATTCTCCGCCGGCGCGGTCGCGGACAACGAGAGCGGGCCGATCGGCGGCGGCAATGCCGGCGGCCTCAGCGAACTCCGCATCGTGGACCAGCAGGCGCGGGGTGCAATCGGCCAGCAGGCTCGCCAGCTCGGCGCCGGTCAGGCGCCAGTTGAGCGGCACGAAGATGGCCCCGACACGCTGGCAGGCCAGGGCCAGAGCGATCAGGTCGATGCTGTTGCGGCCCAGGAAGGCAATCCGCGCGCCGACGAGCTGCCCCAGCTGCGCGCCCAGATTGGCGGCGCAGGCGGCAATCCGAGTGTCAAGCTCGCGATAGGTCACACGCTCACCGGTGGCCAGCGCGACGCAGGCAGTGCGATGCGGCCGGACGGTAGCATGCCAGGCGGTCGGCTCCTGGTTCAACAGGCCGGCATCGTAAGCGGCCGGCGGGGCGAGCCCGGCGTTGCCCCTGGTCTGGGTCTGCGAAGACACGGCGCTGATTCCCCCCGATCGCGCGGGCCCGATGCCGGTCATGCTGCCGTTCGCAGCATCCCGCGTCCAGGGCGTGATGACGCCGCTGGGGGGCCGCGCAACGCGTGGCGAGATGCTATCCGTGGTACGCGGATCACCGGAGGACGCCATGAAACTCGCGACGTTCCAGCACAAGGACGCGGCAAGGCTGGGCGTGGTCCTCGGTGCCCAGGTGCTCGATCTTACGGCCGCCGCGCCGGCGGCGGAGTTCCAGAGCATGCAGGCGCTGATCGAGGCCGGCCCGGCGGCGCTTGACAGGGCGCGCCGGCTGGTCGAGCAGCGGCGCGACGACGCGGCGCACATGTTTCCGCTCGCGGATGTGCGCCTGCTGGCACCGCTGCCAGTGCCGGCGCAGATCCGCGATTTTTCCGTCTTCCCCGGCCACATCAAACAGGCGCCGGCCGGCATGGCGCGGCTCGCCGCCCTGGCGCGGGGCGACGCGGCGGCCGCAGCCGCCGCAAAGCCGCTGGACGATGTGCCGGCGGTCTATCGCCAGCAGCCGCTTTACTACCTGTCGAACCGCTTCAGCGTGGTCGGGCCCGACGCGGTGGTGCCCTGGCCGCGCTACAGCAGGGTGATGGATTTCGAACTGGAATTCGGCATCTTCATCTCGACCCGCGGCAAGGACATCGCCCGTGCCGAGGCGGTGAGCCATATCTTCGGCTACACCATCTACAACGATTTTTCAGCGCGCGACACACAGCGCATCGAGATGCAGGGCAGGCTCGGGCCGGCCAAGGGCAAAAGCTTCGACGCCGGCAATGCGATGGGGCCGTGGATCGTCACGCCGGACGAGATGCCGGACCCGACACGGCTGCGCATGGGCGTGCGCGTCAATGGCGAGACCTGGGCCAGCGGCAGTTCGGCCGACATGCTGCACGATTTTGCTGACATGATCGCCTGGGTCAGCCGCGACGAGACGTTGCACCCGGGCGAGTTCTTCGGCTCCGGCACGATGGGCAACGGCTGCGGCCTGGAGCAGGGACGCTTTCTGAGCCATGGCGACGTGATCGAGGCGGAGGTCGAGGGCATCGGCGTCCTGCGCAATCGCGTGGTAAGACAGGATGCGGCGCAGCCGTGAAGGGCCGCCCCGGCTACGCCGCCGTCGCGGTCACCGCGCCGCCAAGCTTGTCCACGAGGTAATCGAGGTCATCGGCGCCGAAATCGTCGAACTGCGTCAGGATGCGGGCCACCACGCGGGCACGGTACCGCTTGATGTCGTGCTCGCCGCCGTCCAGTGTCGTGCCGTGCAGAACCTCCATTGCCGTGCGCACGGCCGGCAGCAGACGCGGCGGCAATGCGGCCCGCTGCCACAGCGCGGCGAGGCCGGTCCCGCCGGCATCGTTGATCAGGATGCGGGTATTCACCACCGGCACATTGGCCATCACCGCCAGGACGGCCTCGAAGAACGCCAGATCACCCATGCACAGCGAGCGCAACACCAGCGTCGGCGTCAGTCGCCCGTGCTGGTGCATCTGCGCCACGAGGCGGCCCAGTTCATTGCCGTCCGAGCCGATGGCAAGGTTGAGGATCGTCCGTTCCCGGCTTTGCAGCACGATGTCGGTGGCGACGGACGGCGACAGGGCGTGATGGCTGACGAGGTATTCCCGCAACTGGTCGGACACCAGCGCGACCAGGCGCTCGGCTACCGCCACCGGCAATTGCTCCCGCCGCGCCATGGTTTCCGTCACGGCGGAGCTGTCGCCGAACCGATCGATGGCAACCCCGAGTCCTTGCGCCCCGACCAGCGCGCCAGCGTTGCCGAGCAGCACCGCCACCGCGCGTTCTGGTGCCACGGCGATCAGAGTATCGGCAACCGGCTCGCTGACCTCGGGCCGGCCGGCGATGGCTCCCTGTTTGATGGCCGAGCCCTGGCGGATGATCGCCACCAGATCGTCGTCAGTCAGCACGATGGAATCGGCAAGGATCGGGAGAGCTACCGCCTCGACATCGCTCGCCAGGCGCAACGCCACGTCGTGCGGCACCCGCGTGGCGCGGCGAAGCCCTTCGGACAGGGCGGCACGCACCGCGACCACGACATCACGGGCCATCACCCGCGCGAGATCCTGCGCGAGCAGCAGTTCCTTTTCGGTCAGGTGGCTGCTGTCCAACTCACCCGCGACCTTGACCGCAACCTCCGCCCGCACCTCGGGCGATGGGTCGGCCAGAAGCCGGACAACGTCGGCCTGCGAGAGCGATGGACCCATGGCTGCAACACCCCTGCGCACGCCGCTCGCGGATGGTCGTGTCGCCCACCCGGCCGTGGCGCATTCAGTGTCGCGCTAAGGCATTAAGATCGCGCTAACCCGCCACCGCCGCTCCGCCCAGATAGGCCGCCCGCACTTGCGGATTACTCCACAGCTCGTCGGGGCGGCCGGAGACCAGAAGCCGCCCGGTCTCCAGCACATAGCCGCGATCGGCCACGCCGAGCGCCATGTGCGCGTTCTGCTCCACCAGCAACACCGTGGTCCCGCGCGCGCGGATGTCCGCGATAATGCGAAACACCTGCTGCACTATCAGCGGTGCGAGCCCAAGACTCGGCTCGTCGAGCAGCAGCAGGCGCGGCTTGGCCATCAGCCCGCGCGCCACCGCCACCATCTGTTGCTGCCCGCCCGATAGGGTCCAGCCGAGCGCGTGCTCGAGCCGCCGCAGATCGGCGAAAAAGCCGAGCATCTCCTCCACCTCGCCGGCCAGTTGCCGGCGCGAGACGCCGCGCCGGTTGGAGGCGCCGAGGGCAATGTTCTCCCGCACCGTCAGCCCCGGGAACACCCGCCGCCCTTCCGGCACATGCGAGATGCCGAGGCGCACGATCGCCTCCGGCTTCAGCCCGACGATGGACCGCCCCGCGAAAACAATGCCGCCAGAGAGGTTGGCGACGAGGCCGGAAATCGCCCGTAGCGTGGTACTCTTGCCCGCCCCGTTCGAGCCGAGCAGGGCGACGATCTCCCCCTCATCCACCGTCAGGTCCAGGCCCTTGAGCACGTCGCCGGCACCATAGCGCGCGACGAGGCCGGTGATCTCAAGCAGCTTCATGACGCTGCGGCTCCCCGAGATAGGCGGCGATCACGTCGGGGTGTTGCAGCACCACCTGCGGCGCGCCATCGGCAATGCGGCGGCCGAAATTCAACACCGTGATGTGGTCGGCCACCTGTTCCACCAGCGCCATGTCGTGGTCGATGATGAGAATGGTCAGCCCGTGGCCCTTCAGCCGCCGCAGCAGCCCCCCGAGTTCCTGCTTCTCGGTCATGTTCAGCCCGGCGGCGGGCTCGTCCAGCAACAGCATCTCCGGGCTGCCGGCGAGCGCGCGGGCAATCTCCACATAGCGCTGGTGCCCGTAGGAAAGCGTGCCGACCAGCCGGGCGGCCTCGTCACCCAAGCCCACGAAATCAAGCGCCGCCAGCGCGCGCTCGACGGCGGCGGCGGGGTCGTTCGCGACGTCGTTGCCGGCGCGCTCGGCGCCCACCATGACGTTTTCCAGCACACTCATGCCGCGAAAGATGCGGATGTTCTGGTAGGTGCGCGCGAGGCCCGCGCGGTTGCGGCGGTGCGGCGGCAGGGCCGTGATGTCTCGCCCGGCGAAGCCGATGCGGCCAGCTGTCGGGCGGTACAGACCGGTGATCACGTTGATGAACGTGCTCTTGCCCGAGCCGTTAGGGCCGATCAGCGCATGCACGGTGCCGCGCCGTACGGCCAGATCCACCCCGTCCAGCGCCTTCAGCCCGCCGAAGTGTTTGGCCAGCCCCTGCACTTGCAGCACCGCGTCCGCGCCCGGTTCGCCGCGCTGGGCGAGCAGCGGCAGGGGCGCCACGTCCTGCGCCGGCGCGCGCACCCGCCGGCGCAGCCGCTCGGCGACGAACCCCCACAGCCCGTCCGGCAGGAACACCATGATGAGAATGACGGCGGCGCCATACACGGCGAGATAGACCTGCCGCAGGAAGCGCAGCCATTCGGGCAGTATGACCAGCAATCCAGTGCCGATCAGCGCGCCGAACGGGTTCTGCACGCCGCCGAGCAGCGCCATCGTCAGCATAACGATGGACTCGGCGAAACTGAACTGGTCCGGGCTGATGTAGTGGAACCCGCCGGAGAACAGCCCGCCGCCGAGGCTGCCGAACACGGCGCTGAGGCCAAAGCTGCCGACCTTGGTGGCAAAGACGTCGATGCCACTGGTGCCGGCAGCGAGTTCGTTGTCGCGCACCGCCTGCATCGCACGGCCGAGCCGGCTCGATTTCAGCCGCCAGACGCCAAGGGTGGCCGCCACCATCGCCACCAGACAGAGCGCGAGATACGCGTGCCCCCCCTCGAAGCTCAGCCCGAACAGCGTGGGGCGCGGGATGCCGCGCACCCCGTCCGGGCCATGGGTGAAGCCGATCCAGTTGGTCAGCACCACGGTGAGGATCTGCTGGAAGCTGATCGTCACCATGGCGAGATAATGCCCGCCAAGCCGCAGGGAGCCGAGACCGAGGATCAGCCCCAACACACCCGCGATGGCAACCGCGATCGCGAGAGCCGTAAAAAAATTAAGGCCGTAATCGACAGTGCCGAGCGCCACGCCGTAGGCGCCAAGTCCGAAGAACGCGGCCTGCGCGATGGAGATTTGCCCGCAATAGCCCAGCACCACGACCAGCCCGACCACCGCGATGGCATAGGTCGCCGCTTGCATCGCGATGTTGAGGATATAGCCCTGCGCCGGCACCAGCATGGCCAGCCCGACTGCCAGCAGCGCCGCCACCAGCGCGGCGGGAACGCCGCGCCAGCGGTACCTCGCGGCCATGCTCACGCCTTCTCCGCGATGCGCTCGCCGAACAGCCCTTGCGGGCGCACCAGCAGGAAGATCAGGAGCATCAGGAATGCAAAGGCATCCTTATAGGGCACTGAAATATAGGCCGCCCCCAGCGTCTCGACGATGCCCAGCGACAGGCCGCCAAGGATGGCGCCGGGAATGCTGCCGTAGCCGCCGATGATGTTGGCGGCGAACGCCTTCAGCGCGATCAGCCCGGCCATGCCGGTGGAGACGAACAGGATCGGCGCCACCAGGATGCCGGCGATGCCGCCGAGCGCCGAGCTGTATGCAAACGTAATCAGGATCATGGTCGCGACGGGAATGCCGAGCAGACTCGCCATTTCCTTGTCCTGGCTCGTAGCCTGTAGCTTCTTGCCGAGCAGCGTCTTTTCGAACACCGCGTATTGCAGGGCCACGAGCAAGGCCGCGACGACAATGATGGACAGATACTGGCTGTCCATGAACACCGGGCCGACCTGGATGCCCGGCGCGTCGAACAAGCCGTCGATCTGCGCGGCCTCCGGGCCATAGAGCACCAGCACCAGGTTCTCCAGAAAGATCGAGGCACCGATGGTGCTGATAATCACTGGCAGACCGCCGCGATGGCGCAGCGGCCAGTATGTGGTCGCGGCAAACACCACACCGAACGCGGCCATCAGCAATACCGACAGGATGATCGAGAGCCAATATGGCAGCGCCAGCACGTTAAAGCCGATCACCATCAGATAGGCGCCCAGCATGGCGAACTCGCCCTGCCCGAAATTCACCACGGCCGCGGCGCGGATCAACAGCACGAAGCCAAGCGCCACCAGCGCGTAGATCGCGCCGATGCCAAATCCCGTGAACAGGAGTTGCAACAGGATGCCCAGGCGATGGCCCTCCCTCGGCGCCTGCGATCAGGCCGGGAATTCGATGCGCTTCATGAACACCGATTTGCCGTTGGTGTTCTGCTCCACGTCGTAGCCATGCAGGCCGTCGCCGTTCTCATCGAAATTATACGTGCCTTCGGCGCCCTTGTAGCCCTTGATCGCCAGGATCGCGGTGCGGATCTTCTCGGGTTCCGTGGTGCCCGCCGCGTTGATCGCGCGCGCCAGGATATGCAGCGCGTCATAGGTCCAGCCACTGTCCGGATTTTCCTTGTGCTGCTGGCGGTAGGCGGCGGTGAAGGCGATGGCTTCGGGGTTGGCGTCGGTCAGGAAGTCGGCCACACCGTAGGTGCCATACAGCGCATTCTTCGCCAGCCCCATCGTCACCGGCGACGCGATGGATTGCGAGCCGACCCAGGGGATGCGCACGCCGAGCTGGCGCAACTGTCGGGCAAACACGGCGAGATCTGGCTCGAACGTGAAGTAGCTGCACATCGCCTCGGCGCCCGATTGCTTGATCGCCAGCACGACCGGGGTGAAATCCGCCTGCTGATTGGCGTAGCCCTGTTCGAGAGCGATGGTGGCACCGAGCTTGGTCAGCGCGTCCGTCACGGCGTTCTTGCCGCCGGTGCCGAAGGCATCCGTCGAATGCACCACCGCCCAGCTCTTCTTGCCCAGCGTGTTGACGCCAAAATCGGCGATCACCCGGCCGGAGAAACTGTCATTCGGGCGGCAGCGGAACAGCCAGCGGTAGCCGCTGTGTGTCAGAGTCGGGTCGGTGCCGCCGAACATCATCGGCTTGCCGACCTTGGCGACATCAGGCGCCATGGCGTTCACCTGCGTCGAGCGGATCGAGCCGATGAAACCGACCATGCTCGGGTCCGCGGCCAACCGGCTGAACGCCAGCACCACGCCGGGATTGGTGGTCTGGTCATCCTCGACCACGAGTTCGACCGGCTTGCCGAGCACGCCACCGGCGGCATTGATCTCCTCGGCCGCCAGCCGACAACTGTTCAACTGGATCGCACCCACCTGCGCCGCCGGTCCGGTGAGCGGCGAGACGACGCCAATCCGGATCGTTTCGGCTGCGCGAGCGCGTCGGGTGACGGCGAGGCTGGCGACGGTGAGGCTGGCGGCGGCGGTGAGCAGCGCGCCGCGGCGTGTGATGGGCATGGACGTTTCTCCGGTTCGGCGACACTCGCGCCCGGTCGTTGCCTTGCGCAACGGCAAGCGGGGTTCCGCCCCCGTCAACCGCTTACAGGTATCGTCTCGCGTCCCCGGCGCTTGCGCAAGCCGGAGACAGCGGCGCTCGCGCCCTGGTGTTTGCACACACCCGCCGTACGCTCATACCGCGACCGTCGCCGCCGCGAGGCGCCCGGCCTCGCGTCCGGCGACGCGGCCGAGCGCGACCGCCGTCAGCAAACCGTTCCCCGAAAGGTAGCCCGCCGCCGTCGGGCCGGAGACGCCGCAGGCAGCACCTCCGGCGGCGAACAGGTTGGCAATCGGCGCGCCGTCCGTCCGTGTGACCCGCGCCGTCCGATCGACCACGAGACCGCCCTGGGTATGGAACAGCGCGCCCGTCACCCGTACCGCAAGCAGCGGCGGCACCAACGGCGGAACCCCGGCGAAGGTCCGGCCAAACGCATCGGTGGCACCCTCGGCCTTCAGGCAATCGACCTCCCGCAACGTGGCCGCCAGCGCGGCCGGGGGAACCCGCATCCGCGCCGCCAGGCCCTCGGCATCGGGTGCTTCGACAATGGCGCCCGACGCTTCCGCGTTCTGGAAATCGACGAACTGCCGCGCGATGCCAGCAATGCGCGCATCGAACACCGTCCAGGCGATGCCATCGGCTTGTTGCAGCACCGCGGCGGCGTGCTCCGAGTATCCGAGCGCCTCGTTGGCGAAGCGTTCTCCCGCCGCGTTCACCTGCACGCCGCCTTCGGTGAGCGTCGCCCAGGTGATGAGGATGCCGGCCGGGTGCGCCACCGAGCCGTGCCCCTGATACCCCGACAGGTGGCGCGTCGCGGCCCCCAGCGCCTCGCCCCAGCGCAGCGCGTCGCCCTGGTTGCCGGCATGCCCGAAATACAGCGCCCCCGCCATTTCCGGGATGTGGCGTGCCACCAGTGCCTTGTCGCCGCCATAGCCGTTGCAGGCCAGGATCAGCGTCCCGCACCCGACGCCTTCGCGCGTCCCATCTGGCCGCTCGTATTGCACGCCGCGCACCGCACCCAGCTCATCGCTCAGCAGATCGACAACGCGTGCACCGCAGAGAATCTCCACGCCGGCCGCCTCAGCCGCCGCGCGGAGCGCGTTCACCAATTCCTCACCGGAACGGCTCTGGAGCCCGTGCATACGGTAGGCACCGTGCCCGGGGTAACGGAAATCGTGGATGACCGAGAAGGTCAGCCCGTGGCGCGCATGCAGCCATTCCACCGCCGGCGCGATCTCGTGCGTGACCAGCGCCACCAAATCCGGGTCCGCCGCCCCCTTGGCCTTCGCCATGATATCGGCGGCGAAGCGGTCGGCGCTGTCCTCGATGCCAAGTAGCCGCTGGAAGCTGGTGCCGGCGGCCGGGATCAGCCCGGCGGAGAGTGCCGTCGAACCGCGCGGGACCGCGTCACGCTCCAGTACCAGCACCTCAGCCCCGGCCTCGCGCGCGGCCAGTCCGGCCACCAGCCCGGCCGCGCCGGCGCCGACGATCACCACCGGCACAGCCACGTCGAATGCGCCCTCGCCCGCCGCCAGCAGGGTCATGATGCCTCGATCTCCGCGATGATGTCGGCGATGCCGGCCACGCGGCAGACCGGCCGCAGCGCCGCGATGGCAGTCTCGTGCACCTCGCGGGTGAAGGCGGCGCAGCCGTCGTGCAACACGGTGGTATCGAAGTCGCGCACATGTGCCTCGCGCACGGTCGATGCGACACCGCCATTGGTGACGATGCCCGCCACCAGCAGGCGTCGGATACCCGCCTTGCGCAGCACCCATTCCAGCCGCGTCATGTAGAACGCCGAATAGGCGATCTTCTCCACGCTCAAATCGGCCGTCTGCAAGGCATCGACAAGTTGGTGCCCCCAGGCGCCGGGCTGGAAATCGCCGCGCGCGAGGAACGGGCGCAACTGCCTGAGGTGCGGGGAAATCATCGGCTCCCCGCCCTTGCCCGGAACCAGGGTGAATTGCGTCGAGACCACCCAGCCATCGCGCCGCCGCAGCAGATCGGCAAGCGG
This sequence comes from Pseudomonadota bacterium, assembly GCA_021808185.1. GTDB lineage: Bacteria > Pseudomonadota > Alphaproteobacteria > Acetobacterales > Acetobacteraceae > CAJCJG01. The sequence continues at coordinate 789 of JAKBCB010000013.1, read as the reverse complement.
GGCCAGGCACGCGGGGAGGGCCGCGATCTCCACCGCGCCCTGGCCGGCGCGGCCGTAGGCACCATCGGGATGCACGAAGTCGTTCTGCAAATCGACGAGCAGCAGTGCCGTCTGCTCCACCGGTGTTGCGGAGCCGATCATGCGCCGCGCTCCACAATGATGTTGCCGAAGGCATCGACCCGCGCGACGAGGCCGGGATCGACCACGGTCGTGGCGTCCGGCTGTTCCAGGATGGCGGGGCCGGAGATGTGTGCGCCCACCGGCAGATCGAGACGCGCGAAGATCGCCGTGTCGTGCCAGCCGCCGTCGAACCAGACCGGCCTGCTGCCGCGCCGCGCCCGCTCCATGGAAGCATCCCCCCCCGGCGCCAGCGAGGCGAGGTCGAACCGCGGCCGCCGCCCGATCGCGGCGGTCCGCAGGTTGACGATCTTCGCCGGAATGCCGGGCAGCAGGCGGCTGAACGAACGGCGGTACGCCGCCTCGAATGCCTCACGCACCTTGGCTTCGGTCAGGTCGACCGTGTCGCCCGAGACTTCGAGCGGCAACGGCACCGCGACGGTGTGCGTCTGCCCGACATAATGCATGTCGAGCGCAAACTGGATGTCGATGCGCTCGACCGCGAGTCCCGCTTCGGCCACCACCGCCCGCGCCGCCGCTGCCTCGGCGACCATGCGGCGATCCAGCGCCGGGGCGTCCAGGCCCTCCAGCGCGAGATTGACCGTCTGTACCTGATCGTGGCGCACATCCGCCATCACGCAGCCGAGCGCCGAGGTGACGCCCGGATAGCGG
>JAKBCB010000409.1 GCA_021808185.1 Pseudomonadota bacterium | reverse complement strand
GCGACCCTGTATCTGCAATCCGGCAACACGCGCACCGAGCTGCCCTCGAAGATGCCGTATCGCCGCGTGCACCAGGGCGACCGCTTTGTCTGCATCGGCCCGTGCGGCGGCGGGTATGGCGCGGCCTGGCTGCGTGACCCGGACGCGGTGCGCGCCGATGTCGCGGACGGGCTGCTGACGCGGGCCGCCGCGGCGGAAACCTTCGGCGTGGTGCTGACGCAGAGTCTGGCGGTCGATGCGGCGGCCACCGCGACGGCGCGGCAGGGAACCGCGCGGGAGCGGCTTACAAATTGACAGACAAAACCCGCTTGCTCTCCCCGCGCTGATTGCGTAATGGGCAAGAGGTCGGTGGCCTTGCGGCATCGGGATGGCTCGACAGCGGGCACCCGGCAGCCATATGGTCGCACAAGCCAACAAAACGGCCCGCCAAGCGGCATAGAATAATCTTTTGGGGAGTGGAACGTACCTTGTCGGTGCTCCAGCTGCGCAACATCTCTAAAAGCTTCGGGGCGATCAGGGCGTTGACCGATGTCAACCTGACGCTGGAACCCGGCGAGGTGCTGGGGCTGATGGGCGACAACGGCGCTGGCAAATCCACGCTGGTCAAGATCATGGCCGGCAACTTCCCGCCCACCACGGGCGACATCATGTTGGAGGACGGGCCGGTGGTGTTCCACCAGCCGGTCGAGGCCCGGCGCAAGGGTATCGAGATCGTCTATCAGGATCTTGCGCTCTGCAACAATCTCTCGGCGGCGGCCAACGTGTTTCTTGGCCGCGAGATCAAGCGCCGGTTCGGTCCGTTCAACATCCTCGACTTTCGCGCGATGTACGAACAGGCTGGCCAGTTGTTCGGCGAACTGAAATCCGAGACGCGGCCGCACGATCTGGTACGCCGCATGTCCGGCGGCCAGCGACAGGCGGTGGCGATCTCGCGCACCCGGCTTTCCAACCCGAAAGTGGTGCTGCTGGACGAGCCGACGGCGGCGATCTCGGTGCGACAGGTGGCCGAGGTGCTCGACCTGATCCGCCGCCTGCGCGACCAGGGGATCTGCGTGGTGCTCATCAGCCACCGCATGCCCGACGTGTTCTCGGTCTGCGACCGCGTGTTCGTGCTGCGTCGCGGCAGGAAAGTGGCGGAAAAGCCGATCGCCGATTCCAGCCCGGAGGAAGTGACCGGCCTGATCACGGGAGCCATCCATGCCGCCTGATACCGCGCCAGCAAACGCGAGCGTCGCCATCTCGGATGTCACCGGGATCAAGGAACTCACGCTCACCCAGCGGCTGTTCGCGAGCCAGGCGCTGTGGGTGACGGTCGCCGTGCTGCTCATCATGGGGCTGATGAGCCTGCGCTACCCGGACCAGTACGGCACCGAGGAAAATTTCTACAACATCACGCGTAACTTCTCGTTCATCGGCATCATGGCACTTGGCATGACGGCGGTGATCATCACCGGCGGCATCGACCTTTCGGTCGGCTCGGTGATGGGCGTCGTCGGCATCGTCGTCGGCCTGATCATGCACGCGGGGAAGACATCCGATTCCTTCCTGTATTCCTGGTACTGCGCGGTGCCGGCGGGGCTGGCGACGGGCGTGTTGTGCGGCCTGTTCAACGGCGTGCTCGTCACCCGTGTCGGGCTGTCGCCGTTCGTGACCACGCTCGGCACGCTGTCCATCGCGCGCTCGGCCGCGGTGCTGCTTTCGCAGAACAAGATGATCTATGAGTTCGGCTATTCCGGACAGCAGTTCTTCGACATCTTCGGCGGCCAGTTCATCGTCGCCAACTCGGTTTGGCTGCTGATCATCATGACGATCGGCTTCGCCTTGGTTCTCAACACAACGGTGTGGGGCCGCCATTTATACGCCATCGGCGGCAACGAGCACGCGGCACAGCTGACCGGCGTGCCGGTGGTGCGGGTGAAGATGCAGGCGTACATCTTCTGCTCGCTGTGTGCCGCCGTCGCCGCCATCATGCTGCTCGGCTGGCAGGGCTCGGCGATCAACGCGCTCGGCACCGGCTACGAACTGCGCGTGATCGCCTCCACCGTGATCGGCGGCACCAACCTGCTCGGCGGCGAGGGCGGGGCGTTCGGCGCCTTCGTCGGCGCGGCGCTGATCGAGGTGATCCGCAACGGGCTGATCCTCGCCGGCGTGGATTCCAACTACCAGGGCATCTTCGTCGGCGGCTTCATTATTCTCGCGGTCCTGCTGGAGCGGGTGCGCGGGCGTAAACGCGAGTGACGCGGCGGCTCCGCCGCGCCTTCGCTGGCTGGGACGTGTGACAAGACGACAAACGGAAGGAAACTCCATGAAGAAATTGATGCTCGGCGCGGCGCTCACCGCGCTCGCCCTGACCTTCGGGGCGCATGACGGCCACGCCGCCGACAAGAAGTACATCTTCGCGCTGGTGCCGAAGAACACCAACAACCCGTTCTTCGATCAGGCCCGCGACGGCTGCAAGAAGGCCGAGAAGGAGTCCAACGGCGCGTTCGAGTGCCTGTATATCGGGCCGGACGAACACGGCGGCGGCGACGAGGAAGTGCAGGTCGTGGCCGACCTGATCGCCAAGAAGGTGGACGGCATGGCGATCTCGCCGTCCAACGCGGCGGCCATGGGCCATGAACTGGTCGAGGCCAAGAAGGCCGGCATTCCCGTGCTGACGTTCGACGCCGACCTGCTGCCGCAGGACAAGGGCCTGCGTCTGGCCTTCGTCGGCACGCACAACTACGAAATCGGCGTGAACCTCGCCAAGATGGCGATGCAGATCAAGCCGAAGGGCGGCACGCTCTGCATCCAGTCGGGCGGCGCGGCGGCGGCCAACCACAACGAGCGCATGCAGGGCATCCGCGACACGCTCGCCGGCCGCCCGATGAGCGGCGACGCGCCGGGCGCGCGGCTGAAGGGCGAGAACGGCTGGACGGAAGCCGATGGCTGCCCGCTCTACACCAACGACGACTTCACCGTGGCCCTGCAACAGATGCAGGACATCATGGGCAAGTATCCCAAGCTCGACGCCTTCATCCCGACCGGCGGCTTCGCCGAGTTCCTCGGGCAGGCGTACAAGACGACCGCCGCGAAGTGGAAGGACAAGATCGCCAGCGGCGAACTCGCCCTGCCGTTCGCCGACACGCTGGCGGTGCAGATCGACGACCTCAAGCTCGGCCTTGCCTCCGGCAACGTCGGCCAGCGGCCGTTCGACATGGGCTACAAGGCGATGAAGTTCCTGTACGACATCAAGCAGGGCAAGCCGGCGCCGCATGACCCGACCTACACGGGCCTGGACATCTGCACGCCGAAGAACGTCGCCACCTGCATCGGCGGCTGATCCGCCTGACACGACGACACGGGCGGGCGGGGAGCGATCCCCGCCCGCTTGGCTTTCGCGGGGAGGGAACCACCATGCAACGCATCGGCATCGGACTGATCGGCAGCGGCTTCATGGGCCGCAGCCACGCCATCGCCTTTCGCGCCGTCTCGGGCATTTTCTCCGACCTCGCGGCCACGCCGGTGCTGGAGATCCTGGCCGATGTGGACGCACCGACCGCCGAGCGCGCCGCGCATGGCTTCGGCTTCGGCCGCTCGACCGGAAACTGGCGGGAGCTGATCGCCGACCCGGCCGTGCAGCTTGTCGCCATCACCACGCCGAACCAGTTGCACAAGCCGATGTCGCTGGCCGCGATCGCCGCGGGCAAGCATGTGTATTGCGAAAAGCCCCTCGCCCCCACCGCCGCCGACGCCCAGGAAATGGCCGACGCCGCCGAGCGCGCCGGGGTGCAGACCTTCGTCGGCTTCAACTACCTGAAGAATCCGATGATCGCCTTCGCGCACGAGGTGATCGCGGGCGGTGAGATCGGCGACGTGGTGAGTTTTCGCGGCATCCACGCCGAGGACTACATGGCCGACCCCGCGCAGCCCTGGACGTGGCG
>JAKBCB010000408.1 GCA_021808185.1 Pseudomonadota bacterium | reverse complement strand
GTACTACTCGCGCCGCGGCCTGATCGGCAATCCGGGATGGACGCAATCTCTGGTGCCGGCAGCGCACCACAAGAGTGCGAGCGGCGTCGGGCCCACCGGGGGCAGCCGCGTTGAGGTCGATCCGTACGCGGACTATATCGATCTGGCGAAGCTCGGCCGCTGGACGAATCCGTGGATCGCGTACCCCGAGCGGCTGTACCTCTTCAACAACCTGCAGGCGCACGGCGTCAACTTCGAGGACTTCGGCGAGTTCATCACGCGCTCGCAGGCCGGCGCCATATCGAAGCCGCTGCGCGCCCATCTCGCCCGGCAGTTCCCGGGTTGGGACCGGATGATTCTGGATACGCAGCGGGCGAAAGTCGCGGTGGGCTGGATGCGGCATCACGCGGCGAGCCTGCCCCGGTTCATGTACATCTGGCTGCCGGACGATCACACGGCGGGACGGACGCCGTGCTACTACACGCCCGATTACTACGTCGCGAACAATGATCTGGCGACGGCGCGCATCGTGCACTACCTGAGCACCACGCCGCAGTGGAAGCACATGGTGGTCTTCGTGACCGAGGATGACGCGCAGTCCGGCGCGGACCACATCGATGCCCACCGCACCTTCGCGGAGGCCCTGGGCCCGTGGGTCCGGCAGGCGGACGTCACCACACGCTATTCTCAAGTCAACATCGTGCGGACCATCGAGGCGGTGTTCGATCTGCCGCCGATGTCGCAGTGGGATGCGAACGCCGCCGTGATCCATGGCATCTGGCGCCGCACCGCGGACGACTCGGTCGTTCCCGTGACCGTGCCCAAGGTGAAGGTTGCCTTCAATCCCGGCACCTGCCGCAATCACGCCCTGATGCGGCGCGAAGCGACGATGCGGCGCCACGTGCCGCTTCAGGCCTGGGTGCGTGCGCACCAGGACACGCTGGCCGGGCGGCTGCCGCCGCGCAGCGAGTGGTATACGCCGACCAGTCTGCTGAAGGTCCCCGGCGGCGAGCAGATGCGCCAGGAGTGGGTCGGCACCCAGGGCGCTGCGAGTTATGCGCGGACCATGCATTACCTGCGGGCGCTCGCCCGCGCGCATCATGCGCCGTTGAGTCATTACGTCGCGAACGACGATGATGACTGAGGAGTCAAAGGCAGGCGGCAGCCGGTGACCACCGGCTGCCGCCGCGCCACCTGGTGCATGCCGGCGCGATGGCGCGCGGCGGGAATATGACGCCGAGGCGCCGACCGCCTTGTCCGCAAGAGCGCGATAACGGTCCGCCGATCGCGAAGGCGGCGGGCGGGGCATCGGGTGCGCGCAAGACTGGCGGTGATGTCGGGGGACGGTCGAGACCGGATGCAGGCAGGATGATTTTCAAGAATCTCATTCGCAAGAAGCGCGACGGGCTCGCGCTCGAGCGGGGCGAAATCGAGTTCTTCGTGCGCGGCCTCGCCGATGCGTCCATTCCGCCCGAGCAGGTCGCAGCGCTCGCCATGGCGGTATTCTTCCGTTCCATGAATTTCGCCGAGTGCGGCGCGCTGACGGCGGCGATGGCCGACTCCGGCGTGCGCCTGCACTGGGATGAGCTGCGCGGCCAGGGGCCGGTCATCGACAAGCATTCCACGGGCGGCGTCGGCGACAAGGTGAGCTTTCTGCTGGCGCCGATCGCGGCGGCGTGCGGCTGCTTCGTGCCCATGATCTCGGGGCGGGGCCTCGGACACACCGGCGGGACCCTCGATAAGCTCGATGCCATCCCCGGCTACCGCTCGATGCCCGACGTGCAGGCGTTCCGCCGGGTGGTCGCATCGGTCGGCTGCGCCATCATCGGCCAGACGGACGATCTGGCGCCGGCCGATCGGCGCCTGTACGCCATCCGCGATGTCACGGCGACCGTGGAGTCCATCCCGCTGATCACCGCCTCGATCCTCTCCAAGAAGATCGCCGCCGGGCTCGATTCGCTGGTCATGGATGTCAAGACGGGCTCGGGCGCGTTCATGGAGTCGATGGACGAGGCGCGGGCGCTGGCGCGCAGCATCATCGGGGTCGCCGCAACGACCGGGCTGAACACTCACGCCGTCATCACCGACATGTCCCAGGCGCTCGGGTGGAACGTCGGCAATGCGCTCGAGATCGCCGAGTCGCTCGCGTTCCTCACCGGCAGTGCGCAGGAGCCACGCCTGGCGGAGGTCGTCTTCGCGCTGGTGTCCGAGATGCTGATCATGGGCAAGCTCGCCAGCAGCCACGCCGAGGCGCGTAAGCGGGCGGAGGCGGCGGTGCGCTCCGGAGAGGCCGCGGAGCGGTTCGCGCGAATGGTGGCGGCACTCGGCGGGCCGGACGATCTGCTGACGCGCTTCCCACAGTATCTGCCACGGGCCCCGCTCATCGAGCCCATCTGGCCGGCTGCCGAGGGTTATGTGTCAAGCGTGGATGCCCGGGCCGTCGGCAACCTGTTGGTCGCACTCGGCGGCGGCCGGCGGGTCGCGGGCGAGAAGCTCGATCTGGCGGTGGGCTTCAGCGATGTGGCGGGAATCGGTGCGCGGGTCGGCAAGGGCAGGCCGCTCGCCATGGTGCATGCGCGCTCGCCCGAGCAGGTGGAGCGCGCGGCCGAGGCGCTGCGCGCGGCGATGGCGCTGTCCGATCAGCCGTGCGCCGCGCCGCCGGTGGTCCACGAAATTCTGGTGACGACCTGAGCGGTCGCCGCGCCCGCCATGGCATTTTCCACCCGAGAGCGCGCGAGACCTGATAAGGCGTGTGCCTCGCGCGGGACGGGTGATGGAGGCTGATGCCGTGAGTGACGAAGCCGCACAGCTGTGGAATCACGACCTGGCGCCGACGCCGCCCCAACAGCGCACCTGGCGCTGGTACCACTACGCGGCGCTGTGGCTCGGCATGGTGATGTGCGTGCCCGCGTACACACTGGCCGCGGGGCTCGTGGGCGGTGGCATGTCAGCGTACCAGGCCATCGTGACGGTGACGCTCGGCAACCTCATCGTCCTGATCCCCATGCTGCTCATCGGTCACGCCGGCGCGAAGTACGGCATTCCCTACGCGGTCCTGGTGCGCTGCTCGTTCGGGACGACCGGCGGGCGCTTTCCGGCCGTGCTGCGGGCGCTCGTGGCCTGCGGTTGGTACGGCATCCAGAGCTGGTTCGGCGGGCTGATGATCTACACGCTGATCACGGTGCTCATCGGCCATCCCCTGGGCGGCGCCGAGCTGCCGCTGCTCGGCGTCAGCCTGTGGCAGCTGGCGTGCTTCGCGGTGTTCTGGCTGCTGCAGTTCTACTTCATCGTGCACGGCATCGAGTCGATCCGGCGCCTCGAGACCTTCACCGCTCCGATCAAGGTCGTGATCTGCCTCATGCTGCTGATCTGGGCCTATGACAAGGCGGGCGGCTTCGGTCCGATCGTGCATACGCCCTCGCAGTTCGCGCCGGGCGGTGCCCGCAGCGGGCAGTTCTATAAGGTGTTCTGGCCCTCGCTCACCGCCATGGTTGGGTTCTGGTCGACGCTGGCGCTGAACATCCCGGACTTCACCCGCTTCGCGCGCAGCCAGCGCGACCAGGTCATCGGGCAGGCGATCGGCCTGCCCGCGCCCATGGGGCTGCTCGCGGCGCTGGCGGTGTTCGTCACCTCGGCGACGGTGGTCATCTACCACAAGGCGATCTGGGATCCGGTCACCCTCGCCGGGCGCATGAGCGGCGCGGCGGTGCTGCTGGCGCTGCTGGTGCTGCTGGTGGACACGATCAGCGTCAACCTCGCGGCCAATCTGGTCGGACCGGCGTTCGATTTCTCGGCGCTGTGGCCACAGCGCGTCAGCTACAGAACGGGCGGCTATATCACCGCCATCGTGGCGGCGGCGATCATGCCGTGGAAGATCCTCTCGAGCACGCACGGCTACATCCTCACCTGGCTCGTCGGCTACTCGGCGCTGCTCGGGGCGGTGGCGGGCATCCTG
>JAKBCB010000407.1 GCA_021808185.1 Pseudomonadota bacterium | reverse complement strand
ACTGCGACCAGCACGAGCACCGGCACCGGCACCGGCACCGCAACCGGGACATCGGTGGACAGCAACCTCGGCACGGCGAAGGGCACCGGCACGGCCGCCGTCGCCACCAAGTAAGCGGAGCCGCACCCAGGCAGGGCCATGGCCGGCTCTGCCTGGGGTGTCGGTGTGTCCGGCCCCTCGCCCGATGCGCGGCGGCGCCGGGGCGCGATATCGCGCCTCGGCGCCGCCAAGACGCCGGAATGTTGCTGCCCGATGCCGCCTGAACACCCCTTGGCGCGGGGCAGCCAGGGGCCTAACCGTGGCGGCCGAGGAACGTGACATGCGGCTGTTAGTGATCGAAGACAATCCAAGGCTGTCGGCGCTGCTGGTCGAACTGCTCAATGACCAGTCCTACGCCGTCGATGCCGCGGCAACCGTCGAGGACGCGCGCGCGGCGCTCGCGGTGGCAACCTACGACCTGATCATGCTCGACCTCGCCTTGCCGGACGGAGATGGCGGCACCCTGCTGCGCGAGCTGCGCCAGCGCGGCCACGCCGTGCCGGTGCTGGTGGCGACGGCGCGGGCGGAGGTGGTGCAGCGGGTCACCACACTCGATGCCGGGGCCGACGACTATCTGGTCAAGCCGTTTTCCTCCGAGGAATTACTGGCGCGCGTGCGCGCGCTGCTGCGCCGGCCGCGGCAGACGGAAGATCCGGTGATCGCCGCCGGCAACGTCTCGCTAGACACCGCCACCGTCAGCGTCACCATCGGCGCGACGACGCTGGACATGCCGCGCCGCGAGGTGACGGTGCTGGAGACGCTGATGCGCCAGCGCGGCCGCCTCGTCCCCCGCCGCGCGCTGGAGGCGGCGGTGTATTCCTGCGACAGCGAGGTCACGGGCAACGCGATCGAAGCGGCGGTCTCACGCGTGCGCAAGCGGCTGGAAACCCACGGCGCGAACGTGGCCATCACCTCCATGCGGGGGCTGGGCTACATTCTGGCGGACAAGCCGGCGTGACGGCACCGCCGCGGCCGGCGTTGTCGCGCATCCTGGCGGTGCGCATGACCATGGCCGCGATCGCCGTCTCGTTCGCGCTGCTGGTGTTCTTCGCCGCGCAATACCTGCTGTTTCCCGAGGATCTGGCGCGCAAGACGCTGGAGGCCGAGGCGACGGCGATCGCCCGGGCGGTGGCGCGCGGCGAGAATCCGGCGCTCTGGCGGCAATACGCCGCGTATCCGCGCGCCTATGCATACCGGGTGATGGTCAAGCACCAGCCACCAGGGCAGCGCGTGCTCAGCACGGCCAATGCCGAGTTGCTGCCGCCGCTGCCGCCGCCCGCCGCGCCGGACGACGACCCGGTCCTGCGGCTGGAGGAACGCTTCGGCCCGCTGCAACAGCCGCATGGCGGCAGTCCCGCGCGCGGCTGGATGCAGACCTCGCGCGAATCCGTCGGCGGGCATGGCTACTGGGTGGAACTGGCGATGATCGGCGACCCCGCATGGATCGAGCGCGCGGCGCTCGGCGACGAGATGGTGACGCATGTCGTCGTGCCGGTGAGCTTCCTGATCCCGGCGCTGACGCTGGCCATCCTGTTCACCACGCGACAGGCCTTGCGGCCGCTGACCCGGCTTGCCGAGCAGGCCCGCGTCATCGGCGCCGTCGCCGGGCGCGGCGCCACCATCCCGCCGCTGTCGGCCGCGCGCCTGCCGCGGGAGGTGGCCGACGTGGTGGGCGCGCTGAACGCGATGCTCGGGCAGATGGACCGCGCGCTGGCGCGGCAGCGCCAGTTCGCGGCGGACGCGGCGCATGAGTTGCGCACCCCGCTCGCGGTGCTGCGGCTTCAGCTCGCGGCCTTGCCGCCGGGCCCGGCGACACGGCGGATGGACGAGGAATTCGCGACGCTGGCGCACCTCATCAGCCAGTTGCTGCGCTTCGCCCAGGCCGAGGACGTGATGGCGCGCGAGGTGCGGCCGGTCGACGTGGTGGCGAGCGTGCGGGAGACCTGCGAGGACATGGCGCCGCTGGCGCTGGCGCGCGGGATGGAGCTGGAATTCGTGGCACCGCCCAACCCCGTGGTGCTGCCGAGCCATCCCGAACTGCTCGGCGTCGCCGTGCGCAATCTGGTGGAAAACGCACTGCGCGCCTCGCCGCCCGGCGGCACGGTGACGATCCAGGTCACGGCGGACGGCGCCGTCTCGGTCGCGGACCAGGGGCCCGGGGTGCCGGATGCGCAGAAGGGGGCGATCTTCGAGCGGCTGTGGCGCGCCGACCGGCAGCGCACGGACGGTGCCGGCATCGGCCTTGCGTTGGTGCAGCGTATCGCGCGCCTGCACGGGGGCGACGTGACCGTGGAGGACCGGCCGGGCGGCGGCGCGCGTTTCGTGGTGCACCTGCGCGCGGACACCCCCGCCGCGGCCCTCGTGAAAAATCCGTTCGCACGCGATCACGCCGCGAAGATGACGAAACTTGTCAGGTCGCCGTCAGCTTCATGTCAGGACGGACGCGTATAACTAGTCGGCGGACGGCGGGGCGTGCCCGTCGCCGATAAGAGCCTGGAGTTTCCGTCTCCCCCCGCCCGTCGCGCGCGACAAGCGCGACGGCGTAGCCCTTGGCCCCGACCGGTTGCCCCATGCCGGTCGGGGTTTTTCGTGCGGCCGGCTACGGCGCTTCCCACTGGCCGCTAGCCCCGGCGCGGAACGCGGCGTCGATCACGCGCATGTTGAGCACCGCGTCCTCGATCGGGAATTCCAGCGCCTGCTCGCCGCGCACCGCGCGGGAGAACGCGTCGCCCTGCAAGCCGTACTGGTCGTTGACCGGAAGCTCCTCCACCTTCGCGCCGCCGCCATGCAGGTCGCGCCCGTCGTCGAGCACGATGCGGCACGGTGTCGTGTTCGGCGCGTTGAACGGGATCAGGATTTCCAGCCTCGCCTTGGTGCCGACGATGGTGACGCGCTGGTGCGGCGAAAGTTGCGTGGCGCAGGTAAAGGTCAGATGCCGGGCGCCGGGGAATTCGATCAGCGCGCTGGCCATGCGGTCGATGCCCATGGCGGGATCGCGGTCGATCAGGGCGGCGACGCGCGTGGGCTCGGCGCCGAAGATGTAGCGGGCAGTGGCAATGGCGTAGCAGCCGATATCCATCATGCCGCCGCCGCCGATATCGGGCTGGTTGCGCACGTTGGTCGGGTCAACGAGATGGTAGGTGAAGCAGGTCTGGATGGCCCGCACCTCGCCCAAGGCCCCGGCGCGGGCCAGTTCGCGCGCACGCATCCATTGCGGGTTCTGCCGCACCATGAACGCCTCGGCGACCAGCTTCCCGGTGCGCGCCCGCGCCTCGATCAGTTGCGTCGCCTCGGCGGCGGTCAGCGCGATGGGCTTCTCGCACAGCACATGCTTGCCCGCTTCCATCGCACGGATGGTCCAGGGAACGTGCAGGTGATTGGGCAGCGGGTTGTAGATCGCCTCGATGCTCGGGTCGGCGAGCAATTCCTCGTAGCTGCCATAGGCGGTCGGGATGCCGAGCTGCCCCGCGACCTTTTGCGCCGCGGCCAGGTCGCGCGAGGCGATGGCCGCGATGGCGCAACGCTCGGAGCCCTGCATCGCGGGCAGCACTTTCTCGCGCCCGATCTTCGCCGTGCTGATGACGCCCCAGCGCACGCGATCCGTCATGGTTTCCGTCCCCTCCCCGCCGCGGGGTGTTCAGTTTTGTACGCCAGCCGTGGCCGCCATCCCCGCCGCGACGGCGGGGATGGCGGTGCGTCCTACGCGCCCAGATCGGCCAGCGAATGGATGACCCGGCCGACGATGCCGTAGGCGATGGCTTCCTCGGCGCTCAGCCAGTAGTTGCGGTCGGTGTCGATCTGGACCTTTTCGTACGGCTGGCCGGTTTCGCGCGCGATCAGGCGATTGAGGCGCTCGCGCATCTTGACGATCTCGCGCGCCTCGATGCCGATATCCACCGCCGG
>JAKBCB010000406.1 GCA_021808185.1 Pseudomonadota bacterium | reverse complement strand
GCCATCGCTGCTGGTCGAAGGCAAGCGGCTGAGCGTGTTGCAGGCCGTGGCCATGGCCGAACGGCCGGATGTACTGGAAAAATTCCGCGCCGAGCCGTCGCCGGCCGGATTCTCCCGCTTCTTTACCGAATGGTTCCTGCAGCGCGGCGTCCCCGATTACGAGCAGGGATGGCTGATGAGCGGCAGCGAGGTTGCCTTCCAGATGCGCCAAGATCCCAGCGGCGCATGGACCGGCGCCGCGCCACCGCTGGACGAGACCGAGGCGAACCTGCCGGATGATTCGGCATTCCCGAACGCGCCGGTGGAGCCGCCAAGCCCCGCGAGCCTCGCGCGCGCCACCGGCCGCCCCCAGTCGCGGCAGTTCGGCCCCGGCTATCCATGCGTGTTCCTCGACATGTCGGACCCCAACGCCGGGCTCAGCGCGGTGGTGGCTGGGGAGGCTCGGGCCGGGCTACGTGGCGGGGTCGATCTGATTTCCCCCTTCGTCGAAGTCCGATTGCCCGACACGCGGCAGACCACTGCCCTGATGCGCGTCGAGCTGGTGGTACCGGAACCGCTGCGCGAGGAGTTGTTCGTCCGGCTTCGGGTGCGCGACGCAATGGGGCCGCTTGGTTTCGCCCGGCGCTTCTCCGCCCGGGTGCTGGGCGGCAAGCCGCTGATCATTCCATTGGTGTTGCGCCAGATGGCCGTCCACCTGGAAATCTCGTTTGCCCTTGCCGGCCGCCCCGCTGGCAGCGCGCGCGACCTCGGGATCACGTTCGCCACCTTGCGCTCGCTGCACGTCTGGCAGGTCATCGCCGACGATGACGGCGCGAACACCCTGCCGGCGGAGGCAGCATGAGCGCGTCCATCGCGGCGGCAACCGCGCAAGCGCAGATCGACCTTGCCCGCGCGGCCCGCCGGGCCGGCGACCGCCGTGCCGCGGTGCGCCACCTGGAAGCCGCCCTCGCCCTGACTCCGGACCGGCGCGACCTGCGCATCGAACTAGGCTACGACCTCATCGAGCTTGGCCGCGCGGACGACGCGCAGCAATTGTTCCAGGCGCTGGACGCCGAGGCGCCGGGCGAGCCGGACGTGCTGATCGGCCTCGGCCGGACGGCGCGGCGGCGCGGCGACCACGCGACGGCGCTGCCGCTGTTCCAGGAGGCGGCGGCGAAAGCGCCGAAGAACCTCGGCGCCCGACTGGACGTGGCTTACGCGCTGCTCGATCTCGGACAGACGGGCGAGGCCGACCGGCACTTCGTCGAGGTCCTCGCCGACCATCCATCGCAGGTCGGCGCCCTGCTCGGCCGCGCCCGCGCGGCGCGGCATGTCGGCGACCGCGCGGCGGGGGTGGGCTTCGGCGCGGCGGCGGTGCAAGCCGATCCCGAGCATCACCTCGCACGCATCGAACTCGCCACCGACCTTCTGGAACTCGGGCGGCTGGACGAGGCCGAATCGCATGCCCGCGCCGCCCTGGAACGCGCGCCACGCAACGTCGATACGCTGCTGCTGGTCGGCCGCATCGTGCGCCGGCGTGGCCGCCGCGCCGAGGCGGCGGACCTGTTCTCCCGCGCCCTCGGCGTGAACCCCACGCATCTCGGCGCGCGCCTCGACCTCGGCTTCGAGGACGTGGAGCGCGGCGAACTGGACGCCGCCGAGCGCCTGTTCCGGGCCGTGCTGGCGGACCACCCGAAGCAGGCCAGCGCCATGGTCGGGCTCGCCCGTGTCGCCCGCAAGCGCGGCGACCGGGCGGAGGTTCGCGCCCAGTTGGAAGCCGCGATCGCGGCGGACCCCTCCAACACCTCGGCACGCCTGGACCTCGCCGCGGACCTGCGCGAGTGGGGCGAGATCGACGCCGCCCGCCCGCTGATCGAGGCGGCGGGGCGCATCAATCCCGAGGCGCTCGACACGCTGCTGCACAAGGGCGCGCTGCAACGCGAGGCCGGTGAGCACGAGGCGGCGCTTGCCACCTTTGCCGCGGCGGCGGAGCACCACCCGCGCGCGGCGCAACCCTTCGTCGAAGCCGCCCTGGAATCCCGCGCGCTCGGCCGCCCCGCGGATGCCGTGACGTGGCTGGAACGGGCGCTTGCGGCCGCCCCCGGCCATCCGGAGGCGATGGCGCTACAAGCCGATCTGGCCTGGGTCGCCGAGGACCACGCACGTTGCCGCGCGATCTGCGAACAGGCCCTGGCGTTGCATCCGCATCTGGCGTGGCCGTACATCACCGGCGCCCGCGCACTGGCCGCCCTCGGCGACTGGCTCGACGGGCTGGCGCTGCTCGACAAGGCCGAGGCGACGCTCGGGCCCCGACCGGAGATCACAGCCGGGCGGATCGAGGTGCTGAAGCCGCGCGGCGCGTGGCCGCAGGTGCGCGCGGTGCTGGCGGGGGCGGCCGACGATGTCGCGACGAATTTCCGCCTGTTCGTCGAACAGGTGCAGTGCCACATCGCCTATGGCGAGTTCGCGGCCGCGACAGCCCTGCTCGCGACGCCCCCCGCGACCTCGGCGCGCGACCTCGCGCGGGTGGCGATGCTGCGCGGCTATATCGCCGAGGCGCAATGGCAACTCGACGAGGCGGCGGCGCAGTACCGGGACGCGGTGGCGCAGTCGCCGCAGGATGCCGGCATGCACAACGAGCTGGCGCGCGCCTGCCTGCTGCGGTTCGATCTGAAGGGCGCCGGCGAGCACAACGCCATCTCGGTGCGGCTGAACACGACGGCGGCGCGGCTGCGGCGGGAATCGCTGAGCCCGGCGCAAACCCATCTGGGCCAGGTGCTCGACGAATTCCGCATGGACCGCGAGGCCGCCGAGAAACTGGCGCGGCTCGGCGCGATGCCGGCGGCGGAGCGGATCGCGCCGCTCAGCGCGCTGGTGCGGCAGGACCCTGGGCACACGCCGACCGCGATCTGCCTGGTCCTGGCGCTGCGCCAGGCCGGCCTGTTGGCGCCGGCGCGCCCGGTGGCGCAGGGCCACGCCGCCATTCCACGCCGCATTGTGCAGTTCTGGGATGCGCCGGAGCCGGCCGCCGATCTGCTGGCGCTCATGGCAACATGGCGAGAAAACAATCCCGGCTGGACCTACGAGCGGTTCGACGCGGACAGCGCGCGCGCCTTTATCACCGAGCATTTCGGCCGCGAGGCGCTGCTGGCGTTCCACCGCGCCCGCCACCCGGCGCACAAGGCGGACCTGTTCCGCCTCGCCTGGCTGCATGTGCATGGCGGGCTGTACGTGGATGCCGACGACCGCTGCGTGGCGCCGCTGGAGGGCGTGCTGCCGCCGGGAACCTCGTTCATCGGCTATCAGGAAGGGTTCAGCACCGTCAGCAACAACGTGCTCGGGGCGGTCCCGGGGCATCCGGTGATCGCACGGGCGCTTGCCGGCGCCATCGCCGCACTCAATCGCGGCGATTCCGATTCGCTCTGGCTCTCGACCGGGCCGGGCCTGATCACCCGCAGCTTTGCGGCGCAGTTCGCCGAATCACCGCTGCGGCCGGAAATCTGGCTGCGCGGCGTGTGCGTGCTGGAGCGGTTCGAGCTGCTGCGCTCGATCGCGGTGCATTGCTTCGCCCGCTACAAAACCACGCGGAGCAACTGGAAGCGCGCGGAATTCGCCGCCCCCGCCGAGCCGATGGGCGATCCGCCGACCTGAGCCGAGCGCGCTATTCGTCCCAGTGGATGCTGGTGGCGTCGATCGCCCGGCGGGCGGCGTGGAAGCTGTAGAACAGCAGCCCGATCCCGAGCGTGACGATGCTGACCAGCACCCACAGCGCCACCTGCCCCATATGGGCTTCCACGTCATAGTCGCAGTGCAACCGACCGAGGCGGTTGCCGTGCGCATCGACCACGGCGGTGCTGTTGAGGATCAGACGGAAGAAATGGCCGCTGACCACGATCCAGCCGAGCCCCAGCGTGCACACGGATACCACCAGCCAGACCAGGAACGCCGGCCAGACCTGGAGAAGG
>JAKBCB010000405.1 GCA_021808185.1 Pseudomonadota bacterium | reverse complement strand
ATGGATCTCGCCGCGACCGACCGAGAGATCGACGCGGTCGAGCGCCTGCACGCCGACGAACGCCTTCGAGACGCCACGGACTTCGACGAAGGCGCCGGTCATGACAGCCGCAGCGTCGGGCCGGTGCCAAGCCGCGCCTCGCGCAGCCGGTTGGCACCGACAGCGGCCAGGATCAACAGGCCGAGCAGCACCTGCACATAGAACGGATCGACCGCCAGCAGCACCAGCGCCTGATTGATCAGCGCGATCACCAGCACGCCGAGGCAGGTGCCGGCGACCGGGAAATGCCCGCCGCTGAGCACGGCACCGCCGATCACCGGGGCGGCGAAACTCGCGATCAGCCATTCGTCGCCGATCGTGGGGGTGGCGATCTGCAACCGTGCCACCGTCATCATGCCGGCCACGGCCGCGAGCAGGCCGGAGAGCGTGTGCGCCAGGATCACCACGCGCGCGCGGGAAATGCCGGACAGTTCCGCCGCGTTCGGGTTGCCGCCATAGGCCAGCATCTGCCGCCCCGGGATCGTCCGCCCGAGAAACAGCGCCGTCGCCAGCACCACCGGCACCGCCACCAGCAGCATCTCCGGCAGCGGTCCCCAGCGGTCCGAGCCGAATGCCTTGACGGCGTCGGAGATGCCATTGAACGACTGTGCCTCGGTGATGCCGAGCGAGGCGCCCTTGAAGATCGAGAGGGTCGCGAGCGTGACGATGAAGCTGGTCAGGCCGCTGCGATAGGTCAGCCAGCCATTGACGAAACCGCACGCGGTGCCAAGCAGCAGGCCGAACAGCACTGCGGCCCAGGTGGGCAATCCCCAGAACTGCATCGAGCCCCCGAACGCCACGGCGACGAGGCAGCCGGTGGCGCCGAGCGCCAGATTCATGTGGCCGATCGCGATGATGATGCCCTGGCCGAGTGCCACCACGACCGTCAGGCAGAAGCCGACCAGGATCACGTCGATGTTGTAGGGCGTCAGGAACTCCGGCCGCGCGAGGCTGAGGGCCGCGGCACCGGCCACGATCAGCACGGCGAGACCGATCCAGTCGGCCCGCAGCAGGCGGCCCCAGCGCGTCATCGCCGCGTGCTCCGCGCCAAGGCCAGGGCCGCGCGCCCACGCTCCAGCAAGATGGCGCCGAGCAGCACGAGGCCAAGCGCCGTTTGAATCCAGAACTCACCGATTTGCAGCATGTAAAGCCCGCTGGTGATGACTTCGACGAACACGGTGCCGAGCACCGCGCCGAGCACGGAGACGGCACCACCGGTCAGCAGCGTGCCGCCGAGCACAGGGGCGAGGAAGGCGGGCAGCAGCCAGTCGGCACCGAGCGGGCCGGCCATCGAGGGGACGATGGCGCCGTTGCGCAGGCTTGCCATGACGCCGGCGATGGCGCCGATGCCGCCGCACAGCGCATGGCACCAGATGAACAGCCGCTCGACCGGCAGGCCGGACAGCTTCGCTGCGAAAGGATTGGCGCCGGCGGCCAGCATCTCGCGGCCGAACGCCGTGTAGCGGTAGATGTAGAACAGCACGGCGGCGACGGCGAACATCACCAGCAGCAGCGGCGAGACCATGCCGAACAGGCGCATCCGCCCGAAGCCGGTCAGCTCGCGCGGCAGGGCGTTGAAGCCGTTGGAGCCGGACAGCAGCACCATCGTGCCGAAGAAGATGCTCATGGTCGCAAGCGTCACGACAAAGCTGTGCAATCGCGTGGTGACGACGATCAACCCGTTGATGGCGCCCAGCGCCGCCCCCAGCACCACGCCGAACAGCATCGACGGCGCCACCGGCAGCCCCAAGGTCTGCAACGCCCAGCCAACGCCCATGGCCGAGCAGACACCGATCGCGCCCAGTGCCAGATTGAGGCCGCCGGTCACGAGCACCGTCATCATCGCCATGCCGATCACGCCGTCGATGCCGATCGAGCGGGTGATGGAATAGATGTTCACCTTGCTGGTGAAACCATGCGCGAACACATGGAAGCCCAGCACGAACAGCGCGATGGCGATGAGGAGGCCGAAACTGTTCGAGCGCGACACCGCGCGCAGCCGCATCGGCAACGTCATGCGGAGGAACTCCCCCTCCCCCGGTCGCGGGGGAGGGAGACGAACGGCACGGCTTGGCTCACGGGCAGATCAGGTAGGTGGCCTTGAACGTCTTCATCAGTTCGGCTGTCACTGCCTTCATCGAATTCTCGAAGTGATCGACGCCGTCGATGCCCTGGAAGGCGGTGCCGCTGTCGATGAAGCGATTGGTCAGCGCCACCGATTTGAACGGCGCCTTGTCGTTGACCTTGCAGCCGTGGCCGACGATTTCTTCCATCACGTAGCTGCCGATATAGGCCTGCCCGTACGGATTTTGCAGCATCGTGCCATGCACGAAGCCGTCCTTGATCGCGGCGAGCACCACCGGGTCGTGGTCTATGCCGACCATCTGGATGCGCTTGTCACCGATGCGGCGCAGCGCGGTGGCCGAGGATACCGCCGGCAGCCACGCGGTGGTGATGATGCCGTCGATTTCCTTGCCCCGCGCGGCGAGCAGCGCGTTGATCTTTTCGTCGGCTTCCTGCGGCGTGCGGTCGATATCGGCGATGGTTTGCAGCAGCTTGACCGCGCCGTTGCTCTCCTTCACCGCCTGCGCCACCGCGTCCATGCGCAGTTGCGTGTTGGGATCGACAAGGTTGCCGGTGAAGTGGACGATGGTGCCCTTGCCGCCGAGCGCCTTGATGAGTTCCTTGGCGCCGAGATAGGCGGAGTGCCCGGTGTCCGTGCCGAAGCAGAACAGCGCCGGCGTCGGGTCTTTCGTGCACCCGGCCGTCGCGATCGAGGGGATGCCGGCCGCTTGCAGATCCGCCATCGGGCTGTTCGTCGCGACTGGATCGCCCGGGAAAATGAGGAAGGCGTTGTAGCCCTGCGCTGTCAGATTCTCGATCAACTGGTTCTGCAAGCCAAGTTCCCATTTGGCGGGAACCTTGTAGTCGGCGGCGGCGATGCCGAAATCCTTCTTCGCGTCCTTCGCGCCCTGTTCCCAGTTGGCGAAATACGGGTGCGGCCCACCGGGCACCAGACCGACCTTGACGTCGGTGTCCATCGCGGGAGCGGTGGCGAGCAGCAAGGCGCCGGCGGCACCGGCGATACGTTCGAGATAGCGCGGCATCACGATGTTTCCTCCCGCATATTGCTTTGGCAACGCCACAGCCATTCCGGCTTGAGGCTTACCAAAAAATCCTAGTATACAAGCACTCGGTGCGCAAGACGGTACCGGCAAGCACAGAGTCTGGGAGGCAATGGCTTTGGCGGCTTCGGCGGCAGAAGGCCGGGAGCGCGAGGCGCTGGCATTGAGCGGCCGGCTGAACCGCAGGCTGACGGTGAGCGATCAGGTGTACGATGCGCTGAAGGAAGCCATCGTCAGCGTGAAACTGCTGCCGGGTGCCTCCATCAGCGAAAACCGCATCTGCCAGCATTTCGGCGTCTCCCGCACGCCGGTGCGCACCGCGATCGTGCGGCTGGTCGAGGAAGGGCTGATCGACGTCTATCCGCAGCAGGGCAGCTTCGTGGCCCCGATCCGCCTGTCCGGCATCGCCGAAAGCCGCTTCATCCGCCGCGCGCTGGAAGTCGCGGTGCTGCGCGAGGCCGCCGCGGTCTGGACGCCGGAGCTAAGCCAGCGCGCCCGCGCCATCATCGCGGCACAGGCCGAGGCAATCGCCGCCGGCGATACGGAGTTGTTCCACCGCGAGGACGAGCGTTTCCACCAGGCATTCTGCATGTTCGCCGGGCGCGAGGGGGTATGGGCGACGATCATGCTGGCCAAGGCCCGCCTAGGGCGGATCAGGCGTCTGTTCGGCGACGCGGACCGACTGCCGGTGGTGGTGCGGGAACACGCCGCGATCCTCGACGCGCTGGATGCGGGCGACACGGAGGAAGCGGTCGGGCGCCTTGAATACCACCTCGACAAGATCTTC
>JAKBCB010000404.1 GCA_021808185.1 Pseudomonadota bacterium | reverse complement strand
GCATCGTCACCGGATTTTCCGCGGCAGTGCTGCGCGGCTGGGTCGATCTGGTGTTGTCGCGCGTGGTCGATCTGCTGCTGTCGATGCCGACGCTAATCTTTGCGTTCATCATCCTCAGCGTGCTCGGCACAGATCTGATCAATGTCGTCATCACCATCGCGATCCTCGATTCGACAAAAGTGTTCCGCCTCAGCCGCGCGCTGGCGATGAATCTCGCCGCGCTCGAATATGTCGAGGTCGCGAAGGTGCGTGGCGAAGGGCTGTGGTGGGTGATCCGGCGCGAGATCCTGCCCAACGCGCTGGCGCCATTGATCGCGGAATTCGGGCTGCGCTTCTCGTTCGCTTTCCTGTTCGTCGCGGCGCTGAGCTTCCTCGGCCTCGGCGTGCAGCCGCCGGATGCCGACTGGGGCAGCATGGTTCGCGATTATCGCGACATGATCAATCTCGACGTGATGGCACCGCTCTATCCGGCCGGTGCGATCGCGATCCTGACCATCGGCGTCAACTTCGTCGTCGATTGGATGCTCGCGATCTACTCCCGCGCGCACGGAGAAGGGGCATGAGCGGACACGAGCGGCGCGTCGGCGAGACGATCCTCAACGTTGACAACCTTCGGGTGGAGGTGCGCACCGACCGGGGCGCTGGCCCGGTGCTGGTCAACGATGTCAGCTTCGAGTTGCGACGCGGCGAAGTTCTCGGCCTGATCGGTGAGTCGGGCGCGGGCAAGTCCACCATCGGCCTGTGTACTCTGGGCTACACGCGCGGCGGCTGCGTGATGACCGGCGGCAAGCTGGATTTCGAGGGGCGGGACATCCGCCAGATGAACGCGGCCGAGCGCCGCGCGCTGCGCGGGCCGGGTGTTGCCTATATCGCGCAAAGTGCCGCCGCCAGCTTCAATCCCGCGATGACGCTGATGCAGCAAGTGTGCGAGATCCCGGTCAGGCACGGCCTGATGTCGATGAGCGAGGCGGAGGCCACGGCGAAAACCCTGTTCCGCGAACTCGAACTCCCCAATCCGGACACGTTCGGCGGCCGCTATCCGCATCAGGTCTCGGGCGGGCAGTTGCAGCGCGCGATGGCCGCGATGGCAATGGCGGCCAAGCCCGATATTCTGATCTTCGATGAACCGACCACGGCGCTCGACGTGACGACGCAGGTGGAGGTGCTGGCCTCGTTCCGCAAGCTGATCCGCGAGCACGGCACGGCGGCGATCTACATTACCCACGATCTTGCCGTTGTGGCGCAGATCGCCGACCACATCATGGTGCTGCGCCACGGCAAGATGGTGGAACTCGGCACGGCCGACCAGATCCTGCAAGACCCGCGCGAGGAATACACCCGCCGGCTGGTGGCCGAGCGCGTCGCGGGCCACACCTTCCGCCCCGATCTGGACACCGGCGAGGCGCCGTTGCTGGAGGTGAAGAATGTTGTCGCCAGCTACCATTCCCTGCTGCGCGTGATCGATGGCGTGAGCGTGGATGTGCGGCGCGGCGACACCGTGGCGGTGGTCGGTGAATCGGGGTCCGGCAAGAGCACGCTGGCGCGCGTCATCATCGGCTTGCTGCCGCGCCAGTCCGGCGACATCCGCTTTCAGGGGCAGAGCCTGCCGCCTGCGCTCAAGGCACGCAACCGCGATCAGCTTCGTCGCATCCAGATGATCTATCAGATGCCGGACGTGGCGCTGAACCCGAACCAGACACTGGCGGAGATCATCGGCCGCCCGGTGCAGTTCTATTTCCCGAAGCGATCGCGTGAGGAAGTGCGCAACCGGGTGCTGGAACTTCTGCGGATGATGGATCTGCCGGAGCATTTCATCACCCGCAAGCCGGGCGAGCTGTCCGGCGGGCAGAAGCAGCGCGTCGGCATCGCCCGCGCGCTGGCGGCAGAGCCCGACCTGATCATCTGCGACGAAGTCACCAGCGCGCTGGACCAGCTTGTCGGCGAGGAAATCCTGCGGCTGTTGAAGAAGCTGCAAGACGATCTCGGCATCGCCTACCTGTTCATCACGCACGATCTCGGCACCGTCAAGCGCATTGCCAACAAGGTCGCGGTGATGCTGAAGGGCAAGCTGGTCGCGGGCGGCGAGACGGCGAAAGTGTTCGCGCCGCCGTATCATCCGTACACGGAATTGCTGCTCTCCTCGGTGCCGGAGATGCGCAGCGACTGGCTGGACGAGGTACTTACCGGGCGCGCCGAGACCCTGGCGGCGGTGCGCGCGGCGCAGCTATCGCTGCCGGGGTAGCGGGCCGTATTGACCGGGGTTTTGCCGCGCGCCTACGATGTTAGCGATGGTGTCCCGCAAGGGATGAAAAGGGAACGCGGTGCAATCCCGCGGCTGCCCCCGCAACTGTAAGTGGCGAGTCGGACGCCAACACGCCACTGGGCGCGACCCGGGAAGGCGGCGGCCGGCGGGAAGCCGCGAGCCAGGAGACCTGCCATCTTGGTCGCGGCGGCCGCCGCGGCCGGTCGTCAAGGCAGCCGCATCGGGCGGGGTGTCCCGATGCCCGGCGTCCCGGCAAGAGGGCGCCGGCGCGGCTGTGCTGACATGGCGTGAGAGGTCGAACGGCATGTTTTCCTGGCTAAGATACTTTTCCGACGCAAGGGCAAGCGGGCTCCGCCGGCCGGTGATGGGCATCTATGCGTTGCTCGCCGTGGTCAATATCGCGGTCTGGGGCTGGGCGCTGGCGCTGTTTCGCGACCAGCCGGTGCTGCTCGGGACGTCGTTGCTCTCGTATGGGTTCGGCCTGCGCCACGCCGTCGATGCCGACCATATCGCGGCCATCGACAACGTGACCCGCAAGCTGATGCAGGAGGGCAAGCGGCCCGTCGCGGTCGGGTTCTTCTTCGCGCTCGGCCACTCGACCGTGGTAGTGCTGGCCGCAGCCGGGGTGGCCGCCACCGCGACGCTGCTGGCCACTTCGTTCGATGGGTTCAAGGCCATCGGCGGCATTGTCAGCACCGCTGTCTCGGCGCTGTTCCTGTTCATTATCGCCGCCGTCAATATCGTCATCCTGCGGGCCGTCTGGCGCACCTATCGGCATGTACGCGCGGGCGGGGCGTATCAGGACGAGGATTTCGACCTGCTGCTGAACAATCGCGGCCTGCTGGCCAGGATGTTCCGCCCGCTGTTCCGGCTGATCGACAAAAGCTGGCACATGTATCCGCTCGGCTTCCTGTTCGGCCTGGGGTTCGACACGGCAACGGAAGTCGCGCTGCTCGGCATTTCGGCCACGCAGGCGGCGAAGGGCATGTCGATCTGGTCGATCATGGTGTTCCCTGCGCTGTTCACCGCCGGCATGGCGCTGATCGACACCACCGACGGCATCCTGATGCTGGGCGCCTACGACTGGGCGTTCATCAAGCCCATCCGCAAGCTTTACTACAACCTCACCATCACCGCCGTTTCGGTGCTGGTGGCCGTGGTGGTCGGCGGGGTCGAGGCGCTGGGGCTGATCGGCGGACAGCTCAAACTGTCCGGCTGGTTCTGGGACGGTGTCGGTGCGCTGAACGAGAATTTCGGCAGCCTGGGTTTCATCGTCATCGGCATTTTTATCGCCGCCTGGATCGGGTCCGTTGTGGTGTACCGCTACAAGGGACTGGATTCGGTCGATGTGGCGCGGGGCGGCGGATAGGCCAGGGGGTTCACCCCTGGACCCCAATCAAGGCAGAGCCTTAAGAATGGATTCTCAAGGCCCTGCCTTGAGCGGGTTCCAAGGGCAGCGCCCTTGGCCTTGCCTTCACCCCATTCCGCCGCGTGCCGCCACCGGCCACAGACACTCCACCCGCCCGCCGCGCACCCCCACGTACCAGTCGTGCCGGTCCACCGTTGGGTCGCAATGTCCGGGGACCAGCCGCAGCTTTTCCCCAAGCTTCGCCGCCGCGGTCTCGGCGGCGAACTCCAGCTTGCCGTGCTCGTCGGAGGCGCCGGTGTAGCGCATGTCCGGCCGGCCCCAG
>JAKBCB010000403.1 GCA_021808185.1 Pseudomonadota bacterium | reverse complement strand
TCGCGGCCCCAGGCGAGCACCACGTGCTCGTCGCGCACGATCAGATCGTTGGTCGGGTCCAGATCCACCCATCCCAGCTCCGGCCCGAGCCAGCAGCCGACCCAGGCGTGGGACTGGTCGGCGCCGCGCCGCGCCGGCTGCCCCGGCGGCGGCTTGGTTCGGAGATAACCCGACACGTACCGCGCCGGCAGGCCCAGCGCGCGCAGCCCCGCGATCATCAGATGCGAGAAATCCTGGCAGACCCCGGCCCGCTGCGCCAGCACCCGCGCCACGGGGGTGGAGATCGTGGTGACGCCGGCACGGAAGGAAAATTCCCGGCGGATGCGCCCCAGCAGGTCGATCAGCCCGGCCAGCACCGGGCGGCCCGGCGGGAAGCTGGTGGCCACGTAGCCACCCGCGCCGGCCTCGGCCGGGGCCATCGGGCTGTCGAAGACGAATTCCGCTGCCTCCCACGCCTCCGGCCCGCCCAGCCTTGCCGCCGCCGCCACATGCTCCCACGGCGGCGTTTCCGCCGGCTCCGGCGGGCGGGGGAACAGCACGTCCACCGTCGCGTCCAGCGTCACCTCGAACACGTCGTGCGGCCGGTCCAGGAACAGCCACGCCACCCCGTTGCCGAAATGGTCGATCCGCTCGCTGCGGCGCGAGGGCTCGGGTGTCGCCACGATGGCGGAGGTCAGCACGCGCTGATGCGGCAGCGCGCGCGGGCTGAGGTGCAGCATGTGGCTCGCCAGATCCACCGGGTCGCCGTAATGATAGGTGGTCGTGTGGCGGACGCGGTATTTCATGTCTCGGTCCGCGCCGCCGGGGCCGCGCCGTCCCAGCCGAGCGCCTGCGGCGCCGGCAGCAGCGCGAAATAGCGCCGCGTGATGCGATCCGACAGTCCGGTCAGCCCGCCGCCGATCGCCTGCAACCGTGGCGGCAGCGCCGCCGCCGCCGCAGCCTGATCCGGGTCGGCCAGCACCTCGCCCACCAGCGCCTCGACCTCCGCGAGCAGTCCGGCGGCGGCCACGGCCATCAACTCCCGCCCGCCCTCGCCCGGGACGCCGTTGGCGCCGCTGTCGGCCAGTTCGTCGAGCAGCCCGTGCATCGCGAGCAACTGGAACGCGAGGCCGCGCGGGTTGCCCTGGTCGGCGAGCACGAGGTCCAGCACCGGCGCCGGCTGGATCACCGTCAGGTAGCGGCTGCGATAGGTGATCGCGGAGTCGCACAGTTCGAGCACCAGCCGCATGCCGGTCTCGATCCGCGCCGCCGGCTGGTCCAGCACGATGGCAACCTCGGTCGTCACCGCCTGCGCCCGCTCGATGCGCCGGCCGAGATCGAGGAACAGCCAGCCGCCGCCGCGCACCATGTTCTCCGCCGCCATGCCCGCCACCGCCGCCGAGAAGCGCTGCACCGAGGCAAGCGCGTGCGACAGCGCATCGAGGTTGCGCCCGGCCGTCACCGTTTCCTCGCGCGCCCAGCGCAGCGTGCTGGTGAAGGTGGCGTACATGTCGCCGGTCAGCCGGTCCCGCACGCTCTCGGTGAGCCGCGCCACCTCGGCGAACTGGCGCGCTATCGCCCCGCGCGGCCGCCCCTCGCGCACGGTGGCGAGCAGCGACTCGGTCAGGCCGGTTTGCGTCGTGGCCGCCGCCGCCTCACGCGGGATCACCCGCGCCTCGGCGAGGCAGCGCAGCAGGCAATCGAGTTCCGTCACCTCGCGCGGCAGCACCGCGGCCCCCCGCACCACCCGGCTGAGCGCCGCGCGCACCAGCCTCGCGGACCGTTCCAGCCGCTCCACGCCGCGGCCGAACCAATACAGATTATCGGCCACCCGGCTCGGCAGGTCGCCGGTGGTGCGGCGGATCGGCAGCGGCGGCACCACCTGGACGGCGGGGCCGACGATGCTGTGCCGGTCCTCGCTGAGCACCCACACGTCCTTGCACGTCCCGCCCGCCGGCAGGCGCCCCGCCGGCTGCTCGCCATCGTCCAGCACGCGCGCGAGCCCGCCCGGCATGGCCTGCCAGCGCGCGCCGTCATGCACCAGGAACAGGCGCAGCGCGACCGGGCGCGGCACCCACCTGCCGCCATCCAGGCACGGCGCCACGGAGGGTGACAGGCGTTCGCACGCCACCCACGCCCAGGGGCGCGCGGCCACCGCCTCGGCCGGGGGATCGGCGCCGACATCGCCGTCCAGCGCCGGGCGGATGCGCCACAGCTCGGGCTCGGCCGCGACCCGCTCGCGCGCCTCGGCCTCGCCCAGCCACAGCGTGCGCAGGCTCGGCAGGCGCAGCGTCTCGCCGAGCAGGCGTTGCGACAGCGCCGGCAGGAAGGCGGCCAGCGCCGGCGCCTCGGCCGCCCCGCTGCCGGGGTCGTTGGCGATGTGCAAGGCCCCCGCCCGCGCCGCGTCCAGCAGCCCCGGCACGCCGGAGAGGCCGCCGCCCTCCAGTTCCAGCGGATCGACCAGCCGCCCATCGACCCGGCGGACCAGCACATCGACCTGTTGCAGACCCTTGAGCGTTTTCAGGAACAGCGCGCCGTTGCGCACCGTCAGGTCGCCCGGCTCGACCAGCGCGCAGGACAATTCGCGCGACAGATACAGATGCTCGAACCATTGCGGATGCGCGGTGCCGGGCGTCAGCAGCGCCACCGCCGGGTTGGCGTGGCCTTGCGGGGCGAGGCGTTGCAGGCTGTCCTGCCACAGGTCGAAGAACGGGCGAAGCTGGCGCACCTGCGCGGGGCGGAACACCTCGGGCAGCACGCGCGCGAGCAGCCGGCGGTTTTCCCCCGCCGTGCCCAGCCCGGCCGGTGCCGCGGTGCGGTCCGCCAGCACGCGCCACGCGCCGTCCGGCCCGCGCACCAGATCCGCCGCGTACAGATGCAACCGCACCCCGGCGGCGGTGTCGCGGCAGGCGCGCAGCCATCCGGGATTCGCATAGACAAGCGCCGGCGGCAGCACCCCCTCGGCCAGCAGGTGTTGCGGGCCGTAGAAATCCTGCAACACCGCTTCCAGCAGCCGGGCGCGCTGATCCAGCCCCTCGGCGAGGGCGGCGAACTCGTCGGCCGGGATCGGCAGCGGCACCGCGTCGCAGCGCCATGCGTGCTCGCCGGTCCCGGCGCCGGGCAGGACAGAGGTGACCCCCTCCTCCGCGAACGCCAGATCGAGCCGGTGCGCGCGTTCGGCCAGTTCCTCGCCGATGGCGGTGAACGCGCCCATCACGCCGCGCCAATGCGGGCGGACACGGCCGGTGCCGTCCACCATTTCGTCGAGCGCCGCCATGGGCAGGTCCGCCGCCGCCGTCACCGCCCGCACCCGCGGGGCAGGTGGGTCAGATCAGGCCCCGCTTCGCCAGGTTGCGCATCAGCGCCCCGGCGCCGAACGTCCAGCGTTCCACCGCGTCCGTCGGCCGGATGCGGTTGACCAGCCGCCCCAGCTTGGGGCTGGCGATGGTGACGATGTCGTCCGTCTTGTGCGTGAAGCCCTTGCCCGGCGCGTCGCGGTCGTCCACGGGCGCGAACATGGTGCCCAGGTACAGCACCGCCCCGTCCGGATAGGCGTGGTGCGCGTTCAGCATCTGCCCGGCCAGATCCGCCGGATCGCGCGCGATGCGCGCCATCGAGGACTTGCCGTCGAGGCGGAAATTGTCGAGCCCCGCCACCGTCAGCGTCACCACCATCGCGCGCACGTCGTCGAGCGAGAACGTCGCGTCGAAGAAGCGGATGAACGGGCCGATGGCGGTGGAGGCGGCGTTGTCCTTCGCCTTGCTCAGCAGCAGCGCCGAGCGTCCCTCCACGTCGCGCAGGTTCACGTCGTTGCCCAGCGTGGCGCCGACGATGCGGCCGCTGGAGGCGATGGCCAGCACCACCTCCGGCTCGGGGTTGTTCCAGGTGGAGACCGGATGCACGCCCGCGTCCATGCCGGTGCCGACGGCGGCCATCGGCTGCGCCTTGGTGAAGATTTCCGCGTCCGGGCCGATGCCGACTTCCAGATAC
>JAKBCB010000402.1 GCA_021808185.1 Pseudomonadota bacterium | reverse complement strand
CGCCACGCGCGGCCGGCCGATCGGCACCCGCCACGGCGACCCGCGCGACGGCGGGCGGCTCAATCCGCTGGCAACCATTCGCGCCGCCGCGCCCTGGCAGGCGTTGCGGCGGGGCGCGCCGCCGGCGGCCGGCGCCGCGCGCCTGCACATCCGCAAAAGCGACTTCCGGCTGACCCGGCACCTCCAGCGGCGCGAAACCACGACCATCTTCGGCGTCGATGCCTCCGGCTCCGCCGCGCTGAACCGGCTGGCGGAGGCGAAAGGGGCGGTCGAACTGCTGCTGGCAGAGTGCTACGTGCGGCGCGACCGCGTGGCCGTGGTGGCGTTTCGCGGGACCACGGCCGAATTGCTGCTGCCGCCGACGCGGGCGCTGGCGCGGGCACGGCGCAGCCTTGCGGGCCTGCCGGGCGGCGGCGGCACGCCGCTGGCCGCCGGCATCGACGCGCTGGCCGCGCTCGCGCACACCGAACGGCGGGCGCAGCGGACACCGACCGTGGTGCTGCTGACCGACGGCCGCGCCAATGTCGCGCGCGACGGCAGCGGCGGGCGCACACGCGGGGAGGCGGAGGCACTGGCGGCGGCGCGGCTGCTGGCCGGGGTCGCCGCCCTGGTGGTGGACACCTCGCCCCGCCCGCACCCGTTCGCACGGATCATCGCGGAGGCGATGGGCGCGCGCTATCTGCCACTGCCCTACGCGCGGGCCGAAACCCTCTCCGCCGCCGTGCGCGCAACGCTGGCGCCGCCACGCCCATGACGGTCGCGCCGGTGACGCAGCAAGCCGCCGCGCCGCCGCCGACCTGGCGGCGCGACGGACAAGACTGGCCGAACCGTGAGGCCAGTCGCTTCGTCCGCGCCGCCGGCATGGTGTGGCATGTGCAGGTGATGGGGCACGGCCCGGTGGCATTGCTGGCGCACGGCACCGGGGCTGCCACACATTCCTGGCGCGATCTGGCGCCGCTGCTGGCCCAGCATTTCACCGTGGTCGCACCCGACCTGCCCGGCCACGGCTTCACCCTGGCCCCGCCCCGCGCGCGGCTGACGCTGCCGTTCATGGCGGGCGCGCTGGCCGATCTGTGCGCGGCACTGGCGGTGGCGCCCGCGCTCGCGGTCGGGCATTCGGCCGGCGTGGCGATCCTGGCGCGCGGCTGCCTGGACGGGCTGTTCGCGCCGCGCGCGCTGGCCAGCCTGAACGGCGCACTGCTGCCGCTGTACGGCCTGCCGGGCCGGATCTTCTCCCCGCTGGCAAAGGTGATCGCGGGTCTGCCGGGGCTGGCCACGCTGTTCACCCGCCACGCCGGCAACCGCGCCGTCGTGGAACGGCTGCTGCGGGAGACCGGATCGCGCATCGACGCCGCCGGCATCGAGTTCTACGCCCGCCTCGCCGCCAACCCGGCGCATGCGGGGGCGGCGCTGAACATGATGGCGGCGTGGGATCTGGCACCGCTGGTGCGCGACCTGCCAAAGCTGGCGCCACGCCTGCTGCTGATCGTCGGCGAGAACGACCGCTCCATCGCGCCCGCCGACGCCGAGCGGGTGCGCGCGCTGGTGCCGGGGGCCACGCTCGCGCGGCTGCCCCGGCTCGGGCATCTCGCCCATGAAGAAGCGCCGGAGGCGACGGCGCAGCTGCTGCTGCGCCTCGCCCGCGACACCGGCGCGCTGTCCGCGTGAGCATGGCCGACCTGTTCGCCAGCGGTCGGATCGTCGATGCCATCCTGCTGTTGACGGCGCTGGAGGCCGGCGCCTTGCTGCTGCTGCGGCGGCGCGACCTGCTGGCGACGCTGCTGGCCGGGGCCGCGCTGCTGGCAGCCCTGCGGCTGGCCCTGGCCGGAGCGGAGTGGACGTGGGTCGCGCTGGCACTGCTGGCGGCGCTGATCGCACATTTGTTCGATCTGGCGCGCCGCTGGCGCTGACAGGCTCTGGCGGCGTCCGTCATGTTCTGTTTACACTCCCGGCAATGGACGGGTTGACACATGCCACAGGGAGGCATCGACCGCATGCCGTGGTGATCGGCAGCGGGTTCGGCGGGCTGGCGGCGGCGGTGAGGCTGGGTGCGCGCGGCTGGCGGGTGACGGTGCTGGAACGGCTGGACCAGCCGGGCGGGCGGGCGCGGGTGTTCCGCCAGGACGGTTTCACCTTCGACGCCGGCCCCACCATCGTCACCGCGCCGTTCCTGTTTGAGGAATTATGGGCACTGTGCGGACGGCGGCTGCGCGACGACGTGGAATTGCGCCCGGTCTCGCCGTTCTATCGCGTGCGCTTCGATGACGGGGCATGGTTCGACTACACCGGCGACGCGATGGCGATGCGGGCGGAAGTGGCGAAGCTCTCACCCGGCGACGTGGACGGCTACGAGCGGTTCATGCGCGCGAGCGCGGCGATCTGCCGCGTCGGGTTCGAGCAACTTGGCGACGTGCCGTTCAGCACCTGGCGCGACATGGCACGCACGGTGCCGGATCTGCTGCGGCTGGGCTGCTGGCGCAGCGTTTACAGCCTGGTGGCGCGCCATGTGAAGGACGAGCGGCTGCGCACGCTGCTGAGCTTTCATCCCTTGCTGATTGGCGGAAACCCTTTCTCCGCCAGCGCCGTTTATGCGCTGATCGCGCATCTGGAACGGCACTGGGGCGTGCATTACGCGATGGGCGGCACCGGCGCGCTGGTGCGTGGGCTGGTCCGGCTGATCGAAGGGCACGGCAATGCCCTGATCTGCAACGCAGATGTTCGCGAAATCCTGGTGCGCGACGGCGCGGCGCGCGGCGTGCTGCTCGTGGACGGCGAGCGGATCGACGCCGACATTGTCGTCTCCAACGCCGATTCGGCGACGACCTATCGGCGGTTGCTGCCGGCGGGCCATCGCAAACACTGGACCGACCGCCGGCTGGCGCGGGCGCGGTATTCGATGAGCCTGTTCGTCTGGTATTTCGGCACGCGGCGACGGTATGCGGATGTCGCGCACCACACGCTGGTGCTCGGCCCGCGCTACAGCGCGCTGGTGCGCGACGTGTTCACGCGCAAGGTTCTCGCCAACGACATGAGCCTGTATCTACATCGCCCGACCGCGACCGACCCGGCGATGGCGCCGGATGGATGCGATGCGTTCTACGCGCTCTCGCCCGTTCCGCATCTGGACAGCGGCACGGACTGGGCGGCGGAGGCCGAGCGGTATCGCGCGCGCGTGGCGCGGCGCCTGAGCGAAACCGTGTTGCCGGGGCTGGAAGACTGCATCGCCACATCGCGCACGCTGACGCCGCTGCACTTCCAGACCGAGCTTGCCAGCGAGCGCGGCGCCGCCTTCGGGCTGGAGCCGATTCTGTCGCAGAGCGCGTGGTTCCGTCCGCATAATCGCAGCGAGGATGTGGAACGCCTGTATCTCGTCGGCGCCGGCACGCATCCCGGCGCCGGGCTGCCGGGCGTGCTGTCCTCGGCGCGCATCCTCGACCGCGTGGTGCAAGATGTCGCAGCCTTCGCCTGACCCGCCGCATGCCGATCTGGACGAATGCCGCGCCATGCTGCGCGACGGATCGAAAAGCTTCGCCGCCGCCGCCCGGCTGCTGCCGCGCGAGGTCGCGCAGTCCGCCATTGCGCTGTATGCGTTCTGCCGTGTGGCCGATGACGCGATCGACCGTGCCGGCGGCGCCACCGCGTTGCCGGCGCTGCGCGACCGGGTGCACCGCGCTTACGCGCATCGCCCCTACCCGCTCGCGCCCGACCGCGCGCTGGCCTGGGTGGTTGCGCGCCATGCCATCCCGCGCGCGCTGCCCGAGGCGCTGATGGAGGGGTTCGCGTGGGACGCGGAAGGGCGGCGCTATGAATCGCTGGACGATGTGATCGCCTACGCCACGCGGGTCCCCGGCACGGTGGGTGCGATGATGGCGTTGCTGATGGGCACACGCTCGCCGGCCGCCGTGGCACGTGCCTGCGATCTTGGCATCGCAATGCAACTTGTTAACATCGCCCGCGATGTCGGCGAGGATG
>JAKBCB010000401.1 GCA_021808185.1 Pseudomonadota bacterium | reverse complement strand
CTTCAATAACCTTCTTGCCATGTCCGTTGCGCAAAGGTCAAGTTTCGTCATCGATATTCGTGCCGGTCAGCCAAACTCCGATCGCGCGCGCCGTGCCGAACACAACCGTGGGGCCGGCCCCGGCCCACCCCGCGCAAGCATTGCTGGCGGCGGCGCCAGCGGCTTGAATGCGCGCATGGACCTGCCCATCCCGCTCGCCCCCACGGCCCTCAGTCCCGCCGATCCGCACGCGGCGTACACGATCGCCCGGCCGGCAAGCCAGACCGCGCCGCTGGTGCTCGCCTCGGCGCATTCCGGGCGCAACTACGACGAGGACTTCGTCGCCGCCGTGCGGCTCGACGCGCTGCGGCTGCGGCGCAGCGAGGACAGCTTTGTTGACGAACTGTTCGCCGCGGCCCCGCAACAGGGCGTGCCGCTGCTCGCCGCCACCTTCCCGCGCGCCTTCTGCGATGCCAACCGCGAGGCCTGGGAACTCGATCCGGCCATGTTCGAGGAGAAGCTGCCGGACTGGGTCAACACCACCAGCGCCCGCGTCGGTGCCGGGCTCGGCACCATCGCCCGGGTGGTCGCCTCGGGCGAGACCATCTATCGCCGCAAGCTGCGCTTCGCCGAGGCCGAGTCGCGCGTGCGCGCCTGCTGGCAGCCGTTCCATCACGCGCTGGAAGGGTTGATCGCGCAGACCCGCGCCCGCTTCGGCGCCTGCCTGCTGATCGATTGCCACTCGATGCCCGCCGCCGTGCAGCCGGCGCGCGGCGGCGCGGACGTGGTGCTCGGCGACGCGCACGGCACCACCTGCGGCCCGCACACCATCCGCCGTGTCGAGCAGGTGCTGGAGGGTCTCGGCTACCGAGTGCGAAGGAACGATCCCTATGCCGGCGGGTTCATCACCCGCCACTATGGCCGCCCGCGCGACGGAGTGGAGGCAGTGCAGATCGAACTCAACCGCGCCCTGTATATGGACGAGGCGCGGATCGAGAAGCTGCCCGGATTCGCCCGCGTGCAGCAGGACATGGCGACGCTGATTGCGGCCGTGGCCGCCACGCGCGCCAGCTAGGAAATTGCCGGATCGAAAGTTCTGGACTCGCCCGCCTTGCGCGGGCGAAAACGCTGGTTGCGACAAAAAAATGGCGGCGCTTTGCAGCGCCGCCAAGTTTAGGGAGGAAACGTCCAAGAAGCAGGAAAGCGGCGGACCGCCTTGCTGCGCCGCAATATGTAGAGGGTCGATCATTCGTGTGCAACCAACATTTTGCATCGCAGCATCGCATGGACAGGGGGTGGTGCGGGCTTGCAACACCCCCCCCGGATTACCCTGCGTTAACAGACGGCAGGCAGGCTCCCCGCATGCGTCTTCGCGTCTTCTTCGTGCCCGTCCTGGTGCTCGCCGGCGTCCTGGCCGCCGGGGCTGGGCGCGCGCAAACCCCGCCGCCACGGGCCGCCCTGTTCCAGTCAGCGGCGGCGCGGCCCGTCACCACGTTCGTTGCCCCGCCATCTCTGCTCAGCCCTGGCCAGCAATGCCGCGCCGCCATCCGCGCGGCCGAGCGCGCCGCCGGCATCCCCCGGCAGCTCATGGCCGCGATCGGCCGGGTGGAGAGCGGGCGGCGGGAGCCGGATGGGCGCATCAACCCCTGGCCCTGGTCGATCAACGCCGAGGGCGTGGACCATGTGTTCGAGACCAAGGCCGAGGCGATCGCCGCCGTCCGCGCCTTGCAGGCGCAGGGCGTGCGCTCCATCGACGTGGGCTGCATGCAGGTGAACCTGCTGCACCACCCGGATGCGTTCCCCACGCTGGAACAGGCGTTCGACCCGATGGCCAACGCCGCCTACGCCGCGCGCTTCCTGCTGCAACTGCACGAGGAAACCGGCGCCTGGCCGACAGCGACCGCGTGGTATCACTCCGCGACCCCGGACCTCGGCGCCGACTACCAGCGCCGCGTGGCGGCCGTGTGGCCGGAGGAACAGCAACAGCCGGACACCCCCGCGCCGCCGCCGCCGGGCTTCGCCAGCGCGTATGCCAGCGGCTATGCCAGCGGCTTCACCGGCGGGTTCGCCAACGGCTTCGGCAACGGCTACGTCGCGCCGAACGGCGTCACCCGCCCCGGCGGCCTCGCCACGACCATCCGCGCGCCGGCCCCGCGCATGATCCCGCTGCAAGGCGCCGGCACCGGCCGCGGCCTCGCCGCCTACCGCGCCGCGCCGATCGCCGTGGCGGCGCCGCCGCCCCCACCCGCCCCGGCGCGCGCCATCAGCCAGCCGGGCTGACCGGCCCAGCCATCTTTCTTTCGCATCGCGAAAGATGCGTTCACGAAGCCTTGCCCCGGGCTGGCAGGACGGACGGCCCAACCCATGTTACTCTCGCGGTGGCGGCGCGCGGTCCAGCCGGATCTCCGCTTGCGCCCGCCGCGAGCCAAAAAACCCCGCAACACGCGCCTCGCCGCAACCGACGTGGACACCGCGACCGACATGATGCCCGCCGTCCCCCCTCGCCTGCTGTCCCGCGCGCTGGCGCTGGCCCTGTTCGTCGCCGCCGGCCCCGCCCTCGCCCAGCAGGCGGACCAGCCGCCCGGCATCCCGATCTCGGCGGAGGCCGCGCAACGCCAGGACGTGCCGGTGCTGCTGCGCAATATCGGCGCGGTGCAATCCTATATGTCAGTCCTGGTGCGCGCCCGCGTGGATGGCACGCTCGACCGGGTGCTGTTCACCGAGGGCCAGGACGTGCACGCCGGCGACAAGCTGGCGATCATCGACCCGCGCCCGTACGCGGCGGCGCTGGCGCAGGCACAGGCGAAGAAATCCGCCGACGAGGCATTGCTGGCCAACGCGCGGCGGGACCTCGTGCGCTACTCCAACCTTGCCCGCAGCGATTTTGCCTCGCATCAGCAGGTGGACACGCAGAACGCCACGGTCGCGCAGACCGAGGCCACCATCGCCGGCGACGACGCGGCGATCCAGACGGCGAAACTCAACCTTGAATTCTGCACCATCGTCTCGCCGATCGACGGGCGGGTGGGGCTGCGCATGGTCGATCCCGGCAATCTCATCCAGGCGGCCAGCGCCCAGGGCATCGTCAGCATCAACCAGATCCATCCGATCGCGGTCGTGTTCACCCTGCCGCAGGACGATCTGCCGAAGATCCACGCGGCGATGGCGCGCGGCCCGGTGCCGGTGCAGGCGCGCTCCTCCGACAACGCCACCGTGCTGGCCGAGGGCAAGCTGCTCACCACCGACAACGCGATCGACGCGAGCACGGGCACCATCCGGCTGAAGGCGGAATTCGCCAACGCCGACAACCGGCTCTGGCCAGGCCAGTTCGTCAATGCCGGCGCCGAGGTGGACATGCTGCGCGGCGTCGTCACCGTGCCTTCGGTCGCGGTGCAGCGCGGGCCGAACGGGCTGTATGTCTATCTCGTCAAGCCGGACCAGACCGTGGCGATGCAGGCGGTCGAGCTGCGGCAGGACGATGGCGCCATCGCGGTGATCGCCAAGGGCGTGGACCCGGGGGTGCTGGTGGTAACGAACGGCCAGTCGCGGTTGCAGGACGGCAGCCGCGTCACGGTCAGGCAAAAGACAGCCAGTTAACGAAAGCGGGCAGCCGGACGTGAGCATTTCGACCCCCTTCATCCGCCGCCCGGTCGCCACATCGCTGTTGATGGCGGCGATCCTGCTGGTGGGCATTGCCGCCTACCCGCTGCTGCCGGTGGCACCGCTGCCGCGCGTGGATTTCCCCACCATCCAGGTTAGCGCCCGCTTCCCCGGCGCGAGCCCGGAAACAATGGCCGCGACCGTGGCGCAGCCGCTGGAACGCCAGTTCGCACAGATCGCGGGGGTGGATCAGCTCACCTCGGTCAACGTGCTCGGCTCCTCCTCGATCACCGTGCAGTTTGACCTCAACCGCAACATCGACGCCGCGGCCGGGGACATCCTCTCCGCGATCAACGCCGCCGGCGGGCAGTTGCCGAAAGGGCTGCCAAGCCCGCCA
>JAKBCB010000400.1 GCA_021808185.1 Pseudomonadota bacterium | reverse complement strand
ATCAGTCAGACCCGGAGATCAGGGCGCGCGTCATCAGAGCCTGGAAGACCGGCAAAGCCGAATCCGCCGCGCGGCTTGATTTCGTCAATCTCGACGATGCCTGGAAGCTTCTGAGCGACAAGCGCCGTCAGGTCATGCATGCCATGGCAGGTGCGGGGCCGTTGTCGATCCGCGAAGTCGCCCGGCGCGTGGGGCGCGACGTGCGCGCGGTCCACAGCGACGTGCATCTCCTCCATTACGCTGGGGTCATCGACAAGACCGAGAATGGCTGCGTGATCTTGCCCTACAAGACCATCAAGTTCGATTTCACGCTCGACGCTCAGAAGGCTGCGTGAGCGGAAGCGGCGCCCCGCCCATGACCGGCTTCACCCCCTATCACAGCCAAGTACATCTTGCGCATCGCCTTACTCTGGAAGGCGCGACCGACGACGTCTTTGCCAAATCTCTCTCGACCGCCCGCATGGACCTCAATCCGCACCAGGTGGACGCGGCCCTGTTCGCGCTCGGCTCGCCTGTCTCGAAAGGGGTGGGGTCACGCTTGGAAGCGATTTCACACCTGCGTTGTCTCCACCAGCGCCGACACTAAACACGTGGCGCGCCGGGGCCGCACGCGTCTTCATGCCGTAAGCTCGGCCACGGCCTCCAGATCGCGCTGGCGCTGACGCAGGCGGCGCTCATGGCTGGCCTGGTTCTTGGTGCAGACCAGCCGATAGGGGCGGCCGGAGCGGTCGGTCGTCGTGTCCACGTCGCTGCCCGCCTGTCGTATGCTGTGCTGGACATGCGCGCGCTCGGCTTCGGCGGCCTTCAGAACCCAGGTACTGGCGTCCGGATTCGCCAGAAATCTCGCGAGATCGGCACAGCGTGGGCAGCGGCACGGGATCTTGCTGTCACGGCGCCAGTCCGTCGGGCCGGCCAGCTTTTCGGCCATCCGGCGTCGCAGATGGGCGAGGCAGGCGGTTCGCAGCCGCGCCAGCGCCGCCGTCCCCCGCACCAACTGCCGCTGGCACAAGCACCGGGCTGCGGGGACCAGCACGGCGTCCATTCCGTAGACCTTCGGCCAAGCCAGGACATGGTCGATCGCCCGCTCGGCCAGAACCGGATCGATCGCGCCGAAGCCAAGCACCAGGTCGGCGACGACGCCGGCAACCACGGCGCGACCGCTCTGTTGCCATCCCGACGATGGCGTCGCGCGCGCCGCACCTGACG
Organism: Pseudomonadota bacterium; assembly: GCA_021808185.1. GTDB lineage: Bacteria > Pseudomonadota > Alphaproteobacteria > Acetobacterales > Acetobacteraceae > CAJCJG01. The sequence goes on along the minus strand of JAKBCB010000400.1, from coordinate 2,783 downwards.
GCAGTGCCGTCAGCAGGCGCGTTGCGGCGCCGGTCAGATCGCAATTACCCGATGTGGCCCAGGCGACTGCCGCGCGGGCCAGCAGATTGGCGCAGGCGCCGAGGGAGCCGGCTGCCGACTCCGCGACGATCAACTCGATCAGCGCCACGCGCCGGAGCGGCGCGAGTTGGCCGAGCGCCGCCATGATCGCGTCCGTGTCCGCCTTGCCGAAGCCCCCGGCGATGATCCCGGTCAGAACGGTTTCGATCGTGGCCGTGTCGCCGAGCTCGGCGAGCAGGCCGAGTATTTGTCCGGCTTCGCTCGGTTCCTTGCGCTCGGTGTCCCGCCAATCATGCTTTGGCCAGCGTCCGACCATGTGTTCGGCGAGGTCATGCGCATCGCGCCAGAGCGCGGCACGACAATCGGGATCGGCAGCGGCCCAGCGCCGGACGAGATCGCCGAGATATGGCAGTGTCGCACCCAGTCCAGCCTGGCTCAACACGGCGAACAGACGAGCCCGCGGCCAGAGCACCAGGGCGGCACGGCGGTAGCTGCGCTCGAAGGAAGCACCTTCGTTGCCGGTCGCCTCGTGGAACTGCTCCTCGTCCGGCGCTAGATCGTCGCAGGCGCCGGGTGGCGCAATCTCGTCCTCCTCAACGGGAATTTCGCCCAGATCGGACCTCGTGCCGTCAGGCCGTCGCCAGTCGGACAGCGCCACGCTGCGCTCGAAAACCTCGCCGGCCTCGAAGGCATCCGCCGTGTCCCACCGGCCGCGTCGCGATCCATAGGTATCAGCATACTCCGCCGCACCGCTTTCCTCGATGGTCAGCAACGCCAGGTGCAGATCGCACCCGGCGTCCCGCGCCGCGCCCGTCAGCACACCGCCAACCGCCGCATCAGCACCTTTCAGCGACGCGAAACCGAGTTCGGCCGGCGTGTAGGCATGTTCCAGCGGATAGACCAGCTTGGCCGGCAGGGCAGCGTCGGGGCCGGCGGTGTCCGTCCAGCGCCGCAGCAGGGCCGCGATGCGGGCCTGTTCCGCCGTGTAGTCCGGGGGGTGCAGCGCGCGACCGCGGCCAGAGCGACTCCGGCGCAGGAGGTTGTAGATCAGGGCCAGGCGGCAGCCTTCGCTGACCGGCAGAATCTCGTGTACGCAGTCGGCATAGAAGGCAGCGAATGCCACATCTCCTGGGTCGCCGGTGTGCAGAGCAAGGCACGCTTCCCGCCCCTTGTGTCGGATGATCAGGTCGCCGCCGCTGAAATGCGACGGCAATACCACCGTGAGGGTGGCGAACATGCCGGCCACCTTCTCGGTATCGCGGTGGCTGACGAAGAAGCCGCCTTGGTCGTAGATCAGCAGCTTGTAGAATTCGGCGTCGATCGGCTCGTCCACGCCGAGGCCGTCGCTGACCCGGGCCAGTATATCTTCCAGCGTCCTGGCCCAATGTCGGCCGCCGAGCCGCACGCGATCCGGGCCGATCTGGCCACAGCGCCGCACCGTCGGGTCGATGATGGTCTGTTCGCCGCGGCCAAAGGGCGCCGGTTCCGCGGCGTCGATCAGTTGCCGGGCCTGGATGGGCAGCAGCGGCAGGGCAACCGGGCCGACACTCGCGACATCCAGCGACGGGGGCGAAAACGCGATCTCGCCGGCCACGTAGAAATCGCCGGGGCGCCGCACCGTGCCGAGCAGGGCGGCAAGATCGGTTGCGATTACCGTCATGGCGCGCACCAGTGGCACGCGGCCTGACAAGCGCGGGCTGCGGCGCCAGCCCTGTCACGCGCCATCACAGGTCGGCTGTTCATGCTCTCAATTCCGGCAATGACGGGCACCTCCGCGATATCTCGCCGACACTCTCCCACGCTTGGCAGGTGACGGCCAGCCGAAACTCCCGGCGACCGGGTCGGGGAAATTCCGTTCGCCTGTCCGGCATGAAGTGAACCGCCCTGGCGTTTCGCCGGGTGAAGTCACTCTCCATGCTTTCTTTCAGGCGGAAGTTACCACCCTGCCCGCTCGTGATAGCCGCGGCGGCGCTTGCGGCGGGTCAAAGCGGCGAGGGCGTTGAGGGCGGCGCCAAAATCCAGATGCGGGTCGAGGCGGGTGCGGCCCTTGGTGCCGATCCGCCCCCAGTGCCGGGCGAGCAGGGTGTAGCCAAAGAGATCGGGGAGGATTTCGAGGCGGTAGAAGCGCCATTCATTGCGCTCGGGGCGGATGCGCACCAGGCTCGCCCGTTCGGGGAAAAGCGAAAGCTGAACTGGCTCGGGCATCGGCGCGCTCCCGTGGTATCGGCAAACAATCAAGCGAATCTATCAGCTCGGCGACCCTGCCGCCAGAAGGTCCGACCGGCGTTTGCCAAACCGCGGTGCATTATTGAGCAGCCCCACCCTCGGGTAAAACGGGGCGGGACGGCGCCGGCGGGTTTGGCTCCGGCCGGGCCTGAAGCGCCAGGCGGGCATGGCGGATCGCGGTATCGAGTTCAGCCATCGCTTCCTCGAGCGCGGTGTAATCGAATTCGTGGCGCTCGATTGGCGTGAGGGGCGATAATGGAGGCGGCGCAACCTCGGCCTCCTCCTCCTCGATGGGTTGGCGGGGACGGCCGCGGCTACGGGTCGGATCCGACCGATAGGGTGGGCGCACCACCTCGCGCAGCGGCGCCAGGCCCTTGAGCCCAAACAGGCGCCGCTTGGTGCGGTGCGTGTCCTCGACCGCGATTTCGGCCGCAATCAGTTCGGTGAGGATGCGTATGGCGTTCCTCACTGCGATGCCGAGGGCGCGGGCGAGCGTGGTCGCGGAGAGCACCGGCGCC
>JAKBCB010000399.1 GCA_021808185.1 Pseudomonadota bacterium | reverse complement strand
CCCGACCAAGTTCCGTGCCCTGGTGCTGGCCGGCTCGCCGATCGACACCCACGCCGGCAATGGGCCACTGAAGCGCATGGTGCATGACCTGCCGCCTTCGTTCTACGAGGAAATGGTCGCGGCGGGCGGCGGCCTGATGCGCGGGCAGACCATGCTCGCGGGCTGGAAGAACATGCATCCCGGCGAGCAGTATCTCGGCAAGTTCATCGATCTCTACGACCATGTCGAGGACCCGAAATACCTGAAGCGGACCGAGACGTTCGAGCGATGGTACGAGAACCCGATCGACCTGCCCGGCCGCTACTACCTGCAGGCCATCAACCTCCTGTTCCGGGAAAATCGGCTGGCGCACGGAACCTTCACAGCGCTCGGGCGCCGCGTCACACTGCGCGACGTCACCTGCCCACTCTACCTCCTCGCCGGGGAGGCCGACGACATTACCACCAAGGAACAGGTGTTTGCCGCGACGAGGCTGGTCGGCACTTCCCCCGCGCAGATCGCGCAGGCCCTGGTGCCGGGCGGCCATATCGGGCTGTTCATGGGCAGCCGCACCCTGACCGAAAGCTGGCCGCCGATCGCCGCCTGGCTTCTGGGCAACGGCGCCGCCCGCTCGCTGTCGGTCTGAACCCGGAAGCAGACAATGGAAATCAAGCGCGAGCATCAGATCAACTTCTGGTACATCATCGCCGCCGTGTTGGGCGTAATGCTGCTCCAGGGTCTGCTTATCCAGCCCTCCCACATCAAGACGATTCCCTACAGCCAGTTCCTCGACCTGCTGCACAAGGGCCAGGTGACCAAACTGCAGGTCGGCAAGGACGAGATCACCGGCACGTTCACCAACCCAGCTGACAAGAAGGTGCCCCATTTCGCCACCGTGCAGGTCAATCCCGCGCTGGCGCGAGAGCTGGCGAACGCCAAGGTGACATTCGCCGGCGCCCCTGGCCCCGGCCCGCTCGAAACGCTGCTGAGCTGGCTGGTGCCGGGCCTCGGGTTCGTCCTGCTGTGGATGTTCCTGATCCGGCCGATGGCGGGCGGCCAGGGCATGGGCGGCATGATGTCGGTCGGCAAGAGTCGCGCCAAGGTCTATGTCGAAAAGGGCGTCAAGGTCACCTTCGCCGACGTCGCCGGGGAAGACGAAGCGAAGGAGGAACTGCAGGAGGTCGTGGAGTTCCTTCGCAACCCGGAAGAGTACGGCCGGCTTGGCGCGCATGTGCCGAAGGGTATCCTGCTCGTCGGCCCACCCGGCACCGGCAAGACCCTCCTCGCACGCGCCGTCGCCGGTGAAGCGGGCGTGACCTTCTTCTCGATCTCCGGTTCCGAGTTCGTCGAGATGTTCGTTGGCGTCGGCGCCGCAAGGGTGCGCGACCTGTTCGAACAGGCACGCAAGCAGGCGCCAGCCATCGTGTTCATCGACGAGCTCGACGCGCTCGGCCGCGCCCGCGGCGGGGTCTTCCCGGGCGGCGGCCACGACGAGAAGGAGCAGACGCTGAACCAGTTGCTCACGGAGCTCGACGGATTCGACAGCAGTGTGGGCGTGGTTCTGCTGGCGGCCACCAACCGGCCGGAGGTCCTTGATCCGGCGCTGCTGCGTGCGGGGCGGTTCGATCGGCAAGTACTGGTGGACCGGCCCGACAAGACCGGGCGGCTCGACATCCTGCGCATTCACGCTCGCAAGGTCCGCTTGGCGCCGGATGCCACGCTCGAACAGATCGCCGCGATGACGCCGGGCTTCACCGGCGCCGATCTGGCGAACCTGGTCAACGAGGCGGCGTTGCTGGCGACACGGCGCAAGGCCGCCGCCGTCACGCTGGAGGATTTCAAGCAGGCGCTCGAGCGCGTCGTCGCCGGGCTGGAGAAGCGGAACCGCTTGCTCAACCCGCACGAGCGCGACATCGTCGCCCATCACGAGATGGGCCACGCTCTGGTCGCGATGTCCTTGCCCGGCGCCGATCCGGTGGAGAAGATTTCCATCATTCCGCGCGGGGTCGCGGCCCTCGGCTACACCATGCAGCGCCCGCTTGAGGACCGCTACCTGATGGATCGCGACGAGCTGCGCGATCGCATGGCCGTGCTGCTCGGTGGGCGCGCAGCCGAGAGCCTGGTGTTTCCCGCGGTGTCCACCGGGGCGGCCGACGATCTCGCCAAGGCGACCGAGATCGCCCGCGGCATGGTGCTGCGTTTCGGGATGGATACGGAGCTCGGGCTGGTGGTCTATGAGGCAGAAGGGGGTTCCCCGTTCCTGGGCGGCACGGCGGGCGCCGATTTCCGTCCCCGCCGCTACGGCGAGGAGACCGCTTCCGGGATCGATGCCGCCGTGCGCAAGCTGCTAACGGAGGCGTTCGCCCGTGCGCGGGAAATTCTCGAGCGCAACCTCCCGCTGCTTGACCGTAGCGCCAAGGAGCTTCTGGCCAAGGAGACGTTCGGCGTCGCGGAGCTCAAGGCAATCCAGGACCAGGTTCAGGCGCTTCCCGTCGACAAGGGCCTCCGGGTGGCAGCGATCACCGCCAGCCAACCGGGCGGGGGCGCCTGAGCTGGGGTACTCATTCGCCCGCCGGTTGGGTGCTGTCCGGAGCGCGACCGGGCTAGTGCTGGATCAGCAGGATACCGATCGCTGTCATTGCCAGTCCGCTCAGCGCCGGGACGCTCGCCGGCTCGTTGAAATAGGCGGCGCCGAGCGCGAAGCCGATGAACGGCACCAGAAAGCTGAAGGCATTGGCCCGGCTGAACGGAACCCGTTCCAGCAGCATGAACCAGAGCCAATAGGCAGCCGCGGTCCCGAACAGCGCCAGGGCCAGGAGGCTCGCCACAAAGGCCGGAGACCAGATGATCGCCGCAGGACGCTCGTGAAGCATGGCCATGACGCCGAGCGGCACGGCCCCGAACAATGTCTGCGCCGCCATCGCCACCAACATGTCCACCTGACCGGAGAGCCGCGTGATCAGAACGTTGCCCGCCGCCACACCGAGCGCGGCGAGACCGATATAGGCCACGCCCCAGGCGAAGCCCGCTCGACCCGCGTCGTCGAGATGCGGGACGCTGATGACGACGATCCCGAGAAACCCGAGCACCAGCCCCAGCCGTTGCCATCGGCCCAAACGCTCGCCCAGGACGAAATAAGCCAGCACGGCGGCGATCAGCGGCTGCATGCCGGCGATCACCGTTGCCAGGCCCGGCGGAACTGACGGCTCGGCATTGAACATGCCAAGAAAGCCGAAAGTGGTGATCGCGACGCCGACCGCCGCCAGCGCGCCCCAGACCCGGAGATCCCGCGGCAGCGGGCGGCGTAGCAAGCCGGCCAGAAGCGCAAGCACTGCCCCTGCCACCAGGGCCCGCAGGGCAGCGAACAGAAGCGGTGGCGCGAACGGGCGAGCGAGGGTGATCAGCGGGTAGCAGGCGGCCCAAAGGATCATGACGCCGAGCAGCGCGACCACGTGCCAGGGACGCATCGCCGCTCGAGCGACCGGCGCCGCCGTAGCCGGTTGGTGCAGGCGCCGCGGGTTCACTTTTCGGCGGCCGTCAGGCGCAGCTTCGTGACCATGTGGTTGCCATCATGCAAATAAGCGATCTTGGCGATCGTTCCAGGACGGAGAAGATGCAGAAGCGCCCGCAATTGCTCCGCCCCGACCACCATCCGGCCGTCGACCGCGAGCAGGACATCGCCCGGCTTGAGCCCGGCCTTTCGGGCCGGGGAACCGGGCGCGACCGTGGTGATCATGGCACCCGCCGGCAACTCCGCCTGCTGTCCAATCGGCATCACCGCGGGGTGATCGGCCACGGCGACGCCCAGGTCCCCGCCTGTCACCTTGCCGTAGCGCAGCAACTGATCGGCGACATTGCGTGCCATGGCGATAGGAATGGCAAAGCCGATGCCGACATTGCCGCCGGCCGGACCGACGATCGCAGAATTGATACCGATCAAACGGCCCTGGCTATCGATCAGCGCGCCGCCCGAATTGCCGGGATTGATCGCGGCATCAGTCTGGATGAAATCCTCG
>JAKBCB010000398.1 GCA_021808185.1 Pseudomonadota bacterium | reverse complement strand
GGTGCGCGAGGTGGACGATTCGCTCGCCTGGGTGGGCGCGCGGCCGGTGCAGTGGCTGCTGGCGCGCTTTGCGGTCGATCGGCGCTGGTGCCTGATCCATGCCACGCACATGACGGATTTCGAGACGACGGGGCTCGCGCGCACCGGCGCGGTCGCCGGCCTCTGCCCGATCACCGAGGGCAATCTGGGCGACGGGATCTTTCCCGCACGCCCCTTCCGCGCCGCCGGCGGGCGGTTCGGCATCGGCAGCGATTCCAACGTGCGCATCGGCGTCGCCGCCGAGTTGCGGCAACTGGAATATGCGCAACGCCTGCTGCACCGCGAACGCAACGTGCTCGCCGAGGCCGGCGGCTCGACCGGCCGCGCGCTGCTGGACGCAGCGGCCGCCGGTGGCGCGCAGGCATTGGGGGCGGCGATGCACGGGCTACGGGTCGGCGCACCCGCCGATCTGGTGACGCTCGCGGCAGACGGGCCGCTTTACGCGCATCTGGCCGACGACCAGTTGCTCGACGCCTGGGTGTTTTCGGCCGGCAACGCGCTGGTGGATGGCGTGTGGGCGCGCGGGGTCAAGCGTGTGAGCGGCGGGCGGCACCATGACCGCGCGGCGCTGTCCGAACGCTACCGCGCGGCGATGGCGACGCTGATGGGGTAGGCCAAGCAAGGCCAAGGGCTCTGCCCTTGGAACCCGCTCAAGGCAGAGCCTTGAGAATCCCTCCCAACGATTGGATTGCAAAGGCGTCGCCTTTGCTGGGGTCCAGGGGCAAAGCCCCTGGCCTTGTCCTGGCCGCTGCCTACCCTTCCGCCTCGATCCTCGCCCAAAGCGCGCGGATAGCATCCTTCATCCACAACGCCTCCGCCCAGCGGTCCGAGAGTTCGTAGCCGTCGGCGCCGGTGATGGCGTATTCGGGCGGGCCGAGTTCGCACAGGAAGGTCAGCACCGCGTCCTGATCCGCGCGCTTGCGCCAGGAGCGGATGGCGTATTCCCACCAGCCCATGAACAGATCGACCCAGTGCTGCATATGGGGAAACGACAACTGGATCTGGATCTGCTCGCGGCTGGCGACGCGGCCGTGAATGCCCCAGGACTGATCCAGGACGCGGCGGATCTGCCGGTGCGCCGTCTCGTCGATCGGCCAGGCGAACTCACGGCCGACCACATAGTGCGAGATGTCCGCCGTCAGCCGCAGATCGGGAAAACAGTCGAGCAGTTCGAGGGTGAAGAACAGGTCCGTGGTCATGCGGTCGCGATGCGTCTCGATATGCACGGGCACCCCGGCTTCGCGCGCAAGGCGGCGCCAGCCATCGACGATGGGGATGCAGTCGTGCAGGCGCGCGGGGCGGATATCGGGCTGTAAATTCACATGGTCGGCGCCGAGTTCGGCCACGAGGTCGAGCACCGGGCGCAGGTCGTCCACCGTGCGCGGGTAGCATTGCGCCTGCCATGTCATGCCGTTCGCGCGCAGGAAATCGGTGACCTTGCTTGCGTATGGGCGCTCGACGAAGCGCACGCCGCAGCCGTCGAAACCGGCATCGCGGATCATGGTGAGTTGGTCTTCGAGCGACCATTCCTGCTTGTCCGGCCGCCGCCGCTCCATCGCCCAGAGCGACTGATAGACGCGCAGGTGTTGCGCCATGCGTTCCTCCCCCGTTTTGTCGTATAGAGTGCGCGCGACGGTGCCAGCGGGTCAAACCCACAGGGTTGCCGGCGGGCGCGGCGCGTGCCGAAATGGCGGCCATGCGCATCATCGTCATCGGCGCCGGCATCGTGGGGCTGGCCTCGGCATGGTGGCTGGCGCGCGACGGGCACGATGTCACCGTGCTCGACCGTGCGCCCGCCGTCGGGCAGGGGGCGAGCCATGCCAACGGCGCGCAGTTGTCCTACGCCTATGTCGCGCCGCTCGCCGCGCCCTCGGTGCCGCGCAACCTGCCGAAATGGCTGCTGTCTGGCGACAGCCCGGTGCGCGTCCGCCCAGGTCTCGATCCGGGACTGGCGGTGTGGCTGCTGCGCTTCCTCACGGCCTGCACCACCCGCGCCAGCGACCGGGCGACGGGGCACCTGCTGGCGCTGTCGGCGCTCAGCCGCGCCAGCCTGCACGAGATGATGCAGGCAACGCCGGTGGAGTTCCACCACAAGCGCAACGGCAAGCTGGTGGTGCTGTCCTCGGCCCAGTCCATGCGCGACGCGGAGCGGCAGATGCGGCTGCAAGCCACGCTCGGCAGCCGGCAGGAGGCGCTGACGGCGGCGGAGTGCGTGGCGCTGGAACCGGCGCTGGCGACCATCGGCGGGCGGCTGGTCGGCGGCATTCACACGCCGGAGGAGGAAGTCGGCGACTGCCTCGCGCTCTGCGAAGGGCTTGCCGGCGTGCTGGCGGCAGCGCCGTTCAACGTGCGCTTCCGGCTGGGGACCGAAGTGCGCGGCGTCCGGCGCGAGGGGAGGCGGATCGCGGCACTGCGCACCGATGCGGGTGAGATCGACGCCGATGCCTACGTGCTGGCTGCGGGCGCGCGGGCGGGGCGGCTCGCGCGGCTGGCCGGGATTGCGCTGCCGGTGCGGCCCATGCGCGGCTATTCCATCACGGCGGCGCTACGGCCCGGCAACGCGGCCCCGGTGCGCAGCATCACCGATGCAGCGCGAAAAGTGGTGTACGCGCCGCTCGGCGGGGCGCTGCGGGTGGCGGGCTTCGCCGAGATCGACGCCGGGCGGGACGAGTTACGCCCCGAGCGCATCGCGGCCCTGACGGCGACGCTGGCCGAGACCTTCCCCGACGCCTGTGCCGCGGAAGATCTCCACCCGGAACGGGTGCGGCCCTGGTCCGGGCTGCGGCCGATGACGCCGACCAGTCTGCCGGTGATCGGACGCACGCGGGTTGCGAACCTGCTGGTCAACGCGGGCCAGGGCGCCCTGGGCTTCACGCTCGCCGCCGGCAGCGCGCGGCTGCTGGCCGACATCGTGGCTGGACGCGAGCCGGGGGTCGCGGCGGAGGCGTTCGCGCCGGGCTGATGCGGCGCGGCTGTCATCGCGAAGCGTTCGCATCGTTTCGCCCAGCGTTGAAGGATCGCCGCCGCGCCACCATAGTGCGGCGCAGCACGAGCGACGCCGGAAAGGGAGCCAGATGCGCAACTTCGACGAATTGAGCGAGAAGGAAATCATGGCGCTGGCCATCGGCAACGAGGAAGAAGACGGCCGCATCTACGCCGACTTCGCCGACGGGTTGCGCGCCGACTTTCCCGCCAGCGCGAAGGTGTTTTCCGAAATGGCGGTCGAGGAGGGCGAGCATCGCCGCCGCCTGCTCGATCTGTACCGCGAGAAATTCGGCGAGCACATCCCGCTGATCCGCAGGCACGACGTCCGCGGTTTCGTGCAGCACAAGCCGATCTGGCAGATCCGCCCGCTCAGCATCGAAGTCACCCGCAATCAGGCGCAGCTGATGGAAGCCGAGACGCAGCGCTTCTACCGGCTGGCGGCGGCGCGCAGCACCGATGCCTCGATCCGCAAGCTGCTCGGCGATCTGGCCGAGATCGAGGCGGAGCACGAAATGACCGCCGACCGGCTGGTGGCGGAGAACGTGCCGACCGACATCGCGGCCGAGGAACGCGAGACGCAGCGGCGCATGTTCGTGCTGCGGGTGATCCAGCCGGGGCTGGCCGGGCTGATGGATGGCTCGGTCTCCACCCTCGCCCCGGTGTTCGCGGCAGCGTTCGCCACCGGGCGGTCGTGGGATGCCTTCGTGGTGGGGCTGGCCGCATCCATCGGCGCCGGCATTTCCATGGGCTTCGCGGAGGCGCTGTCCGACAACGGCAGCCTGACCGGGCGCGGCGCGCCGTGGATCCGGGGCGGCATCTGCGGGCTGATGACCACGCTGGGCGGCATCGGCCACACATTGCCGTTCATGCTCCAGAATTTCTGGACGGCGACAGTGGTTGCCATCGCGGTGGTGATCGTGGAACTGGCGATCATCAGCTGGATTCGCTGGAAGTACATGGACACGCCGCCGCTGTCGG
>JAKBCB010000397.1 GCA_021808185.1 Pseudomonadota bacterium | reverse complement strand
CGAAGTGTTCGAGCTTGAGGAAATCAACAACGATTTCAGCACGGCCGACGTGGTGTACGTGATCGGCGCGAACGACGTGACCAACCCCGCGGCGAAAACCGACCCGAAAAGCCCGATCTTCGGCATGCCGATCCTGGAAGTGGACAAGGCCAAGACGGTGCTGTTCGTCAAACGCTCGATGGCGTCGGGCTACGCGGGCGTGGACAACGAACTGTTCTTCCGGCCGAACACGATGATGCTGTTCGGCGACGCGAAGAAGGTGACCGAGGAGATCGTGAAGTCGCTGAACGCCTGAGGCAGCCCGCTCAACCGGCGCCTGACATCAGCGACAACTCGCGCGCCACCCTGTCGATCATGCCTGCCACCGCCTCGGCATCCGGGGCGGTGGCGTCGTCGATGCGTTCGACATAAGGGCAGGTGACGGCCGCCAGCGCAGACCGGTCCGGGGCGAGGACGGGGGCGGAAATGTTCACCACGCCGCGCGTCTGCCGGCTCGGCATGATCTCGAAGCCGCGCGTGCGAATTTCCGCCAAGCGGTCTTCCAGATCCGCCGGCGCGGCGGCTTCGCCGGCCGCTTCCTCATGCTCGGCGAGCATGAACTGGCGTTCCTGCCTGCTCTGGAACGCCAGCAGCACATGGCCGCTGCCGGTGCCGATCAGGCCCACATGCGCGCCCACGCGAATCGCCAGCCCCCAGTAGCCGGGCGCATCGAACTGGGCCACGACGATCACGCGGCCGCGCTCGTACACCACCAGATGGCAGGATTGCCCGGCGTCCTGGGCGAAGCGGCGCAGCGCGGGCGTGGCCTGGGAGACGAGCCGGCGCAGCGGCGCGTGCTGATGCGCGAGCGCGAACAGTTTCAGGCTGAGTTCGTACCGCTCCGCCGCCGTGCGCATCACGTAACCGCGCCGCACCAGCCGATCCAACATCCGGTAGATCTCGTTCGGGGAGCGATCGAGCGCCTTGGCGATCTCGGCCTGGGTCAGCCCGGTCTCGGTGGCAGAGAGCAGTTCGAGGATGTCCAGCCCTTTGTCGAGCGCGGGCGCGCGATACCGCTCGGCGGCGTCGTCCGGCTCGGGATTGGGTAGCTTTCGGTTGACCATAGGGGCGCGATGCTGTTCACTCACGAATAGATCATTCAGATATGGGTGATCAAGACACCTCGGAGCCGGCATAAGCGGCGGGGCAGCGGGAGGACAAAAATGACGTTCCAGATCGGACGATGGGCCAAACGCCTCCGGGCGGGTTGGGGTGGGGTCGCGGGCACGCTGGCAGTGGTCGGCGCGGTGGCGCTGGCCATGACCGGGGGCGCGCATGCCGAGGATTACGGCACGTTTCCCGGCTACACGCTGAAGGTCAAGCTGATCGGCGGCAACCAGTACGACCCTTTGTACACGCGCATCCCGGAATGGGAGAAGCTGACCGGCGCCAAGGTGCAGGTGCTGTCCTCGAAGAACGGCTTCGATCTCGACAAGGAACTGAAGGCCGATCTGGCGGCGGGCGCGGTCAACTGGTGCGCGGGCTGGGACCACACCAGCTTCATGGCGCAGTACGGCGAGCTGTACACCAACCTGTTTGACATCGTGCCGAAATCGGTGCGCGACACGTTCATCCAGCGCACGCTGGATTCGGGGGTGATCGACGGCAAGCTGATGCTGCTGCCGTGGCATACCGACGTGTCGGACATGTACTACCAGAAATCGCTGTACGCAAACGCCGACAACAAGGCGAAATACAAGGCGAAATACGGCAAGGATCTGGCGCCGCCCGACACCATCGACGATTTCCGCAATCAGGTGGAGTTCTTTGCTAACCCGCCGAAGATGTACGGCACCGTGTTCGCGGGCAAGGAAGAGGGGCTGAACGGTCGGTTCTACGAGATGCTGCTGTCGTATGGCGGCGAGTATCTCTCCAAGGACTACAAGCCGATGTTCAACTCCGAGGCCGGCGTCAAGGCGTTGCAGTTCTTCCGCGATATCTACGCGGCCAAGGCTGTGCCGGCGGGGACCATCAACTATCTGTGGGACGACATCGGGCAGAATTTCGCCTCGGGGTCCATCGCGATGGACTTCGACTGGCCGGGCTGGGCCGCGTATTTCAATGATCCGAAATCCAGCAAGGTCGCGGGCGACCTCGGTGTCGCGCGCGCGCCGGCCGGGCCTTCCGGCAAGCGGCTCGGCTGGTCGGGCAGCCATGGCTTCTCGGTCACCAAGGCGTGCGACAACAAACCCGCCGCCGTCAGCTTCATCACCTGGATGACCAACTACGACACCAACATGCTGGAGGCGCATCGCGGCCTGATGCCGGCGAACGCGAAAGCCTTCGACGACATCATCACCGAAGTGAAGGCCAAGCACGACGACTTCATGACCAACGTGTTCGAGACCTGGAAGGTCTCGCTCGCCGAGGACGCCTATCCCGTGCCGCATATCGCGCAATGGATCGAGATCTCCAACGCCTCCTATCCGGAGTTCCAGGCCGCCATTCTCGGCCAGAAAACGCCGCAGGAGGCACTGGCCGCCGCGTCCGCCAAGGCGACGCAGATCCTCGAAGACGCCGGTCTGCTGAAGTAGGTTTTCGCCTCCGACACCCCCGCCCGCGCGCGGGCGGGGGTGATGAGAACAAGGTCAGGACTGCACGATGGCATCCTCGCGGTCCGGGCGGGCCGTTCCCTATCTGCTGCTGCTGCCGGCGGGGCTGACGATTGCCGCTGTCGTGCTGGTGCCGCTGCTGGTGTCGCTGTATTCCAGCTTCACCGCCTACAACATGACGCGGCCGGCCTCGTTGTTCCGCTGGATCGGCTGGCGCAATTACGAGCGGCTGTTCGAGAACCCGGATTTCTGGTGGGCGCTGGGGCGCACGGTCATCTTCCTGACCGTGGCACTCAATCTGGAAATGGTGTTGGGCCTCGGTGTCGCCCTGCTGGTCAGCCGGGTGGTGCGTGGGCAACGGTTGCTGCGCACGATCATCATGTTCCCGATGATGTTCAGCCCCGTGCTGGTGGGCTTCCAGTTCAATTTCCTGCTCAACGACAATGTCGGGCTGGTCGATAACGTGTTGCTGCAACTCGGCGTTATCAGCCAGCCGATTCCCTGGCTGGTGAACAGCGGCACCGCGAACCTGTCGATCCTGATCGCCGAGGTGTGGATGTCCACCTCGGTGTTCGCGATCCTGCTGCTGGCGGGGCTGTTCGCCATGCCGCGTGACCCGATCGAGGCGGCGCGGGTGGACGGGTGCAACGCGTGGCAGACCTTCCGCTACATCACGCTGCCGTATCTCTCGCCGTTCATCACCATCGCGATGACGATCCGTTCGCTCGATGTCGGGCGCGCGTACGACATGGTGCGGATCATGACCAACGGTGGCCCGGCTGGCCGCACGGAATTGCTGTGGACGCTGATGGCGACGGTCGGCTTCCAGAACGCGCAGATGGGGGCGGCGAACGCGATGGCTTACGTCTCCATCATCCTGTCCATCAGCTTCACCGTGTACTTCTATCGCCGCCTGATCGCGGCGCGCCAATTCCTCGGTGAGATCGCATGAGCCGTGGCGTCGAACCGCGCTGGCAACGCATCGCGACACCGATCGGGCTGATCGTCGCGGTCACGGTGATCTGCCTTCCCGGCATCTGGGTGATGCTGACGGCGTTCCGCCCGAACGTGGAGATCCTGTCGCGCCCGCCGGTGTGGATTCCGAGCTTCACGCTCGACAATTTCCGCGCGATGTTCGGGCTGCTGCCGGCGGTCGAGCAGGGCTTGCCTGTCGCCGAGTATATCCGCAATTCGGCGATCACCTCGGTCACGTCCACCGCCATCGCGCTTCTCGTCGGCACCATGGGCGGTTATGCGTTCGCGCGCTTCCAGTTCCGGGCAAAGGGGTTCCTGTTCCTGAGCTTCATGCTCTCGCGCACGATCCCCGGGGTGGCGCTGTCGCTGCCGGTGTTCATTCTATGGAGCAGGCTCGGGCTGATCGACACGAATTTCGGCCTGATCCTGGTGTATCT